>PIVW01000089.1 GCA_003353825.1 Chloroflexota bacterium | reverse complement strand
GACTTCGCGTGACGATCACGAATTTCCGTTGATGATTCCCCCACACCTAGTGGCTGGTTGTGTCAAGCGCCTAGATATAGTGTGGGAAAAATCCGTATCACGCGAAATCCCAGAGACCCCAAAAGTACTAAAGGGGTTTCGACTTTGATCGAATTGATAACCGAGGCGGCGACATTAGCGAAAAAATATGGTGGCGTGCCCAGCAGCGAGCATGGCGATGGTCTGGCCCGTAGCTTCCTCAATCCCGGCTTTTTCGGCCCCGACATGTACGATCTCTTCCGTCAGGTCAAGTCACTCTTCGATCCTGATGATCTGTTTAACCCCGGTAAAATCGTCGATCCCCAACCACCCGACCAAAACCTGCGCTACGGTCCCGATTATAAAACGATCTCCATTGACCCGATTTGGGACTGGAGCGGTGACGGGAGCTACAGTCAGGCGGTGGAGATGTGCAATGGGTCGGGGGTGTGTCGCAGGCTAGATGTGGGCAGCATGTGCCCTTCATTCCAAGCCACCCGCGACGAAATGCACAGCACTCGCGGCCGCGCCAATCTTCTACGCGTAGCCCTCACAGGCGATTTACCCGCCGGCCTGACCGATCCCGCCCTGGCAGAAGCATTGGACCTCTGTCTGGGTTGCAAGGCTTGCAAGACCGAGTGTCCCTCCAGCGTGGACATGACCAAACTCAAGGCTGAGGCCAGCCATCAAAAGTATCGCACACAATCACCACCCCTCAGCGCCCGTGCCTTTGCCAACATCGATCACCTTTCCGCCCTGGCAGCCCCCTTCGCCCCTCTTGCCAATTTCGCATTCGACTTCGCTCCCACCCGTTGGGTCTTTAACCGTGTGTTGGATATCCATCCTCAACGCCAGTTTCCTAAATTCCAACGCCGCACCTTCACCTCACGGTTTCAGAGGTCAGAGGTGGGAAGACAGAGGTCGGATGTGCGGGTAGCGTTGTTTCCAGATACGTTCACGCAGTTCAATGTTCCCGAGCAGGGCATTGCCGCTGTTCGGGTACTTGAAGCTGGCGGTTGCCAGGTAGAGCTTGCCCCTCGCAGCTGTTGTGGACGTCCGGCCCTGTCGAATGGGCTCATCCCCGAGGCCAAGGCCCGGGCGCAAAAGCTCATCACTGCTCTTTACCCATATGCGCAGGCGGGCATTCCTGTTGTTGGCCTTGAACCCAGCTGCATCCTCACCATTCGTGATGACTACCCCAACCTGCTGCCCGGGCCTGAATCACAAGCTGTAGCTGAGAATGTCTTTCTCTTGGACGAATATCTCGCAGAATTGCTACGCGAAAACCCTGACGCCTTGACTTGGAACCGCTCTGACCACAGCTATCTCTTTCACGGGCACTGTCACCAAAAAGCTCTGGTGGGCGTTGAGCCCTCATTGCAGGTACTTGCGGCCATCCCCGGTGCCCAGGCCAAAGCTATCGATGCCGGATGTTGTGGTATGGCGGGGGCATTTGGCTACACTAACGATCACTACGATGTCAGCGTCGCTGTAGCCAACGATCGCCTGATCCCTGCCATTTCGTCGGCTGCTGGTGCGATTATCATCGCCAATGGTGTCTCCTGCAGGCATCAAATCGAGGAACTGAGCGGCCGGAGAGCGATGCACCTGGCTGAAGCGCTGGCGGAGAGCTTGCCTGCACTGTGATCTAGGATCGCTTACATTCAGTCATTTACTAACTTGACTATAAATGCGGTTGTCATGAGTTGTCAAACATGCTATGATCGCTCTAGTGCGTCCTCATAGGCATAAGGTGCTCTTACCATGACAGTAACTCCAATCAAACAAGTGCGAGAGATGTCAGCTCAACTCGTCGATGTCGAAACGTTATTAGAATTGTCTTGTCGAGATGAAAATCGTTATGAACTTTTGGCAGGAGTTGTGAATATGATGTCACCAGCAGGCAGCGAACACGGCCATTACGCGTCCAAGTTAAATGCGCGCATTCAAGTGCACGCTGAAAACAATCAACTAGGGTATACACTTGCAGCCGAAACCGGATTTGTATTAGAAACCGATCCTGATACCGTACGAGCGCCCGATGTGAGCTTTGTTAGGGCAGAGCGGGTGCCTGCAGAGGGATTACCCAAAGGTTACTTCCCCGGCGCCCCAGACCTGGCTGTCGAAGTCGTATCCCCCAATGACCGGGCAGCCGATGTACAAGAAAAAGTACAGGATTGGCTGACCAACGGCACGCAACTGCTGTGGCTGGTTGAACCCGCCAGCCGAACGCTTACGGTATATCGACAGGACGGCAGTGCCATGGTATTGCAGAGCAAAGACACCTTGGATGGTGAGAATATTTTACCGGGGTTTTCGTATGCACTCGACCGCTTGTTTTTCTGATCTCTGACGCAAGACTCTCTCAAACAGTCCGCATCTGCATGAGGCGGGCTGTTCTTTTGTAGTCTTGGCAAACGAGTGAGGACTTAGGACAGAATGGATACCATTACATTAAGCGCCGTTACCCGAGAGATCAGCGAACAATTGCTTGGTGGCCGGGTACAGGCGATCTTGCAACCGGATGAGCAAAGCCTGGTACTGGAGATCTACAACCACAGCGAACGACGCTGGCTTCTGCTAAGTGCCGATACGCAACATCCTCGTGTCCACTTGCTTGGCGAGAAAGCTCGACGCGGGACCGAAAAAGACTCTCCCATCTTGTTGTTAGCTCGAAAATACCTGCGTGGCGCCAGGCTAGGCGACATCTTCCAGCCGGCCTGGGAACGGGTTATCCATCTTCGGTTTCATCACCCCGAGGCCGGAACCAGCACGTTGGTTGGGGAGATCATGGGTCGTTGGAGCAATTTGTTGTTGCTCGATCCTCAAGGGAGCATTTTAGAAGCTCTGCGACGCTTCGGCCCAGGAGAAAGCCGGTATCGTGTGATCTTGCCAGGAAAGGCCTATGTTCAACCCCCGCCTCAGACCGGCAAACAACCTGTCGATCTGGCCGATCTCCCCTTTTTCGAGAGGCTATTCAACCAGGCATCTGCTAATACACCCCTTTGGCGTGTGCTCGTGCGCGAGGTGGCTGGTGTGAGCCCACTGGCAGCGCGTGAGATCAGCTATCGGGCGACCGGCGAGACCCAGGCCGATATCGCGCATCCCAATGCCCGTCCCCAGGCATTGTTGGATGCGATAAGCTGGTATCGAAACCTCCCCCAACAGGGTGGTTGGGCCCCGACCATTGCCCTCGACCTGAGCGACGAATCACCGGCAGCCCTCGCCCCTTATGCACTCAGCCATCTCGACACACTCAGATATTATCCCTCGATCAGTGAAGCTGCCGATATCTATTACCAGGCAGTCCTCAGCGCCGATAGCTATGCCGGGCGCCGCAAACAAGTACAGACACTGATCGAGCAAGCACGCAAAAAACTGTATGCTAAACGAGCCAGCCTGGGCAAACAAGCAGCCAGCGAGGCCCAGGTCGACGAACTTCGCAGTACGGGTGAGTGGATACTGGCTTATGCCTGGCAGACACAACCTGGCGATACCGTGTTAAAAGCTGACACCGGCGAGGAAGTGCTCACCATCTCCCTTGATCCCACCCTATCCGCCAGCAAAAACGCGCAAGCATACTTTGCAAAATACCAAAAAGCGAAGCGGGCAGCAGCGAAGATCCCAAGCTTGCTTGTGGTTGTCGACCGGGACCTTGCCTATCTAGACCAACTGCAAACTGATCTCACGTTGGCCGATAACGCTCCACAGATAGAGGAGCTAAGGGAGGCACTGCTTCTCTCAGGTCTGATATCAGAAGCAGGCAAAAGACGTCAGCAGCCGATACAGCGTTCGCGCCCTTTGCGCTTAGAATCCGCAGACGGCTTCACAATCATCGTCGGGCGCAATGCTTTGCAGAATGAACAGATCACCTGGAGGCAAGCAAAGCCAAAAGACCTTTGGTTACACGCACAACGAATGCCCGGCTCACATGTAGTTGTAAAAACCAATGGACTACCCGTTCCCCAAAAGACGCTCGAACAAGCCGCATCCTGGGCAGCCTATCACTCCAAAGCGCGCAATGATACCAAGGTCTCGGTCATCTACACGCAGCGCCGCCATCTTCGCAAAATAAAGGGCGGGCGACCGGGACAGGTGCGTGTTCTGCAATCCAAATCGATAACCATCCCCCCAGAGGCCCCAGGACAAGAACGCTAACACTCGCGGCTATTACGAAACTTGACACCAGCCATCTGATATTTGACACTTCTTCTGATAAAATTCTTTTTTCGCCATTCCCTCCCCTGACCTGAGACCGAACATCCTCTATGTCCACCTCAATGCTCGTTCAAATCGAAGAAGATAAACATTGGTGGTTTGCCACCCGCACCCGAGCCATCCTGGCCTTGCTTGACAAATACGCTGGCCCGGGCAAACAGGGGCGGAAAGTCCTCGATGTAGGCGCCGGCGCCGGCAATATGATGCACCAGTTAGGCCAATATGGCGATGAAATCATCGGGCTGGAATACAACCCAAAACCCATTGTGGTGGCTAACGAACGTGGTTTCGACGTGCGCGAAGGCACTGCCACCGACATGCCCTTCGATGCCGACAGGTTCGATATCGTAGCACTTCTGGATACGGTTGAACACATTGCCGATGAAAGCGCGGTCCTGAACGAAACTTATCGCGTCACCAGGCCCGGCGGCTTTATGGTCGTTACCGTACCGGCCCTGATGTGGCTATGGAGTAACAACGACATCATCAACCTACACGAACGGCGCTATAGAGCAGCGGAATTGCGAGACAAACTTGGCGTCGCCGGATGGACTGTCCCTTACTGCGGCTATAACAACTTCCTGATCTTCCCCTTGGGAGCCGGGATGATACTGATCCGCAAACGGGTGGATAAGGAACCGGACATGACATCCCCTCACTTTGACGATGAGGCTTACCAGGTAGAGATGGAACCGGCGCCTGAACTTCTCAATACGGTACTGGGAGGCGTGGGTAAGGTCGAAGTATCGATGCTTAAGCACATGCAATTACCTATAGGTACCAGCGTTATCGCCATAGCACAGAAACCGGACTCAAGCTGATGGCTGACCCCAACCTTGATTCTGAACCCCAAACAGAAACATTTTCCTGGGAGAGTTGGTTGGCCCAGGGGCTCAAAGCCTTTCGCCGCACATTATTCAGCCACGACCTGGGATTGCCGGAGGAGTTTTGGTACCACCTGGAGCGGGCGGCTCATGAAATGTTGATGGCAGGTCGCATTTTACTACGCACAATCCGGGACATGCGCCGACAGCGATATACCCCTCCATCCGACACTCGCGGCCCCATCGATATCGACTGGGATTAGATTAACTTCCGGTGTGTTTCCAGAACTACACGAAATCTTGTTGAACCATGTTGAATTAGCCCTTTGTTTTGCTGGCACACTGCGGACAATACTTGGGATCGTCCAACTCGATAAGGTGTTCAGCGCAAACGGCAAAGACTTCAACCCGTTCCATTAACCCCCATTTTTTTACGACTAACGCCTCTAGAGCGATCTCGGAACAGTTAGTGCGTAAAAGAATCTCTGGAACCGGGCACGTATCGCAAAGGGATCTACGCCAGGGGCGAGAATCAGCATTGCGTTTGATCAGGCGGCATTCTTCATGATCACGCCCACGGTAGAAATCGGCGTAGTAATATCGACAATTTACAGGATCATATGAGGCCATGACGTACCATTAGGACAACAGGTTGCTCGTGATAGCACACAGGTAGGAGAACGAAAGGGGGCCAGAGCAATCAAGTCACTCTATTGTACAGTGCAAATAAGACTATACCGTGATTGCTGATACGTTTGTAGTATAGACCTGGCATAAGTCCACAACCGTTCTACCTAAAAGAAAACCGCCGCCAGATGGCGACGGCGTTTTATGTAGATATCTTATGATCTAGAAACCAGCGCTGAAAGCGCCTGCAAATAACGAGAACACCATGGCAATGACAATAAGAGCGCCAATGACATACCATACGGTTGTCTTCCAATGACGCTGTCTTGTACGCGTTACGTTTCGTTTGCGACGGCGGGCCATATCAAACCTCCTGCTAGGGATACAAGCGGCATACAAAAACGCCCAAGGCAATTGCATGCTACATGAGCACCGTAAGCAACGGCAACCAAAGGTCACAGAAGCCGGCCAGAGCATGGTTCTTGATACTTGTGTAACTCCGGCAGGTGCTTTTATTGATGTTATTGTAGCACAAAGGCGTCTGAGTCTTCAATTTGTGGCGTCAGAAGAATTTCTCAATTTCACCGCACCCTAACAACATTTTAAAACAACGGCCGGCACTCGACGAACGTATCCGGCATCGATGACACTGTGAGCAGACGGATTGGGTAAGAAAACGCAACAGCACTTTCTCTGTTTTGGGAGAGTGGTTACTATTACTTCACGTGGCTTGTTCTCGCACTCAACCCAACACATTGTAGGCGTGCCCGCTGCACCAGAAAAAGACCTACAGACCAGTCTTTGATTCGCATTAGGTTTTAGAATCGGGTACCGTGTAACTTCTGTCTTTGGGTCAGCATCTTATCTTAAAACCCGCATACGACCTTCTCGATACTACAGCAGTTTAAAATATTTATGCTTCTAGTTCTTAGCATTGGAGTTAATTATGAGCAGTTTCCTTAAGAATTTTTTCGGTGGCAATTCTGAAGATCAATCTATAGAAGAGACCTCCTCGGTTGATGGTGTAAACTCTCCCATCCATGTCAGCGATGCTGATTTCGAAGAGGTAGTGATGAACACAGACAAATTAGCCCTCGTTGATCTATGGGCAGAGTGGTGTGGCCCCTGCCATATGCTTGCACCTACCATCGAAGATCTGGCAGAGGAATATGGGGATGACGTCGTCATTGCCAAGCTGGATGTCGATGAGAATCCCAAAAGTGCCGGTCGCTTCAATATCATGGGCATCCCCACTGTTCTTTTCATCAAACAGGGCCAAGAAGTGGACCGTATAGTCGGTGTCCAGGGCTACTCGGCGTTTGCCAGTCGCATCGAACGCTTGATGGACTGATCGGCGCTGTCAGCCAGCGCCCGCTTGCCAATGGCATGAATGCCTGACGGAAACAAAATTAGCCGACAGTTACAACCTGTGAGGTTTCGATTTGGGTAGCTGGCGGTTAGCGTCTTCATGGGGTCTAACAGACGAGAAAAAAACTCCACATAGTATAATCTCCCACGGAGATTGAAATGCAGGATGACGACCAACATGTGATCACTTCGTTGGAAGGAACCTTGATCGATCAGGCTGCTTTGTTTGGGGTTTTGATGGCCCTGCATGATTTGCGCCTGCCGCTGCTCTCGGTGGAGTGCTTGAGAGAAAGCAATCAACCATAAAACTTATTATTAAGGAGTAAAAAATGACCAACCAAAAATCATCAACCGACAATAAAGCCCAGGAGAATACCTGGCACATCGGTCCCCGAACATTGCCCCCACCCGCTGGAGCGAGCGACGTTTTGTACAACTCGATCAGCAACGCCCCGACACCCGACCCTGCACCAAGTCTTGCGCTTGATCCTCAGAGCGAGGCAGAGTGGCTTGCGGTCATCGCGCAATTGGACGAAGGAAAAGTGGACTTGGCGAGTGAGATCAGTAAACAACTTTCGGCTTCCGTTGAACATGACACGATTGAAGGGGTTAACGTCTATCGCATCACGCCGGCTAGAAATTGACCCCGGGCTGGAAGATAAGTTGTTCATCCATACGCATGGAGGGGCCTTCATCCTGAACAGTGGTGTGGCGGATACAATCGAAGGCATGGTGATTGCATCTCTGGCCAAGGTTCGAGTACTAACCATTGACTACCGCATGCCGCCCCTGCATCCCGCTCCGGCCGGAAGGGACGATGTGATGACCGTGTACCAGCATCTGCTGACACAGCGACCGGCGCAGAAAATAGCGATGGGCGGCTCTTCGGGCGGTGCTAATCTCACCATGGGGATGGTGCAACACCTGATCAAGCAAGGGACTGACGTGCCCGGTGCGCTCTTCCTCGGTACGCCCGGGGCTGATATGAGCAAGACAGGGGACTCTTACTACATCAATGACGGCATCGACCGGAACGTGATCACTTACGATGGCATCATCGAGGCCTCGGTACGGCTGTACGCCAATGGTCGCGATTTGAAGGATTCGCTGGTCTCTCCCCTGTATGGCGACTTTCATGGTTTCCCCCCCACATTTCTGATAACTGGAACACGTGACTTACTGCTGAGCAATACCATTCGCACCCATATAAAACTACGTCACACGGGTGTAGTGGCCGACATCCTGGTCTACGAAGGGATGGCTCATGCTGATTATATGGCAGACTTTAGTGCGACAGAGACACAGCACGCCTTTGCTGAACTTAATGCGTTTCTGTTACAGCATCTTCAATAACTTCAACGTAGAGATTACGGCCTTAAGAAATGACAAGATTAATAAGGAGAGCAAATGAGCACCAGCTATTCAAAGAGAGAGATACCGACCGACCCTATCGGTGGTAAGCCACCAGCAAGGTCGGCACCATCAGTCGACGATCTCGATTATCAGATAAAATACCAGCGTGCCTTCGAGGCGGTGCTCTGGTCGATGCCAGCGGTCGCGATTTATCAGTTTCATCGCGCTGCCGCAGAAATCGGCGCTGGACCTAATGTCATTCTCGCCTATTCCCAGCCGGCCAAGCCGAATCTGGAAACGTTGACGGCCAATAATCAAGTTCCTTATGTCTCATCACACACCGATCTGCGGCAAGGGCCGGTGGTTTTGGAAGTACCGGCCGCATCAGACAAAGCCAGTCTCTACGGTCAGATCGTTGATCACTGGCAGATCACCATCGCTGACATCGGACCATCAGGCATCGATGCGGGCAAAGGGGGCAAAATTCTACTGACTCCGCCAGGTTACTCGAATCCGATTCCCGACGGCTACATCGAATTAAAAAGCCCAAGCTACCGGGTGGCCTTTGCCTTCCGGTCCGTTCCCAGTCCCACGGGCTCGGCCGAGCAGGCTTACGCATATACCCAGACATTGAAGATGTATTACCTCTCTGAGCTTCCGAATCCAAAACCTACACAGTTTATCGACCCGATTAACATGCGTTTTGCCAGCTTGCCTCATTATGATGAGAAATGGTTTGAGTATCTCTATGCTATTATCAGCGTCGAAAACGTATACCCACGAGACAAAGTGATGATGGAGATGCTGGCCTCACTCGGGATTGAAAAGGGCAAACCCTACGATCCAGCCTCCAAAGTTATTAATGCCATGCGCCAAGGGGTTGTCGATGCCTACTATTATATGCAACAGCAATTTTTAGATCTGAAAGATCCTGCAAAATCCTGGTGGCATGGCAAATATTGGGCCAATCCCCTCCTATGTGATGCAAATCGGGAGTTCGTTTTCGAATACGCTGACCGAATCGATCTCGACAACCGCATGGACCGCTATTACTTTGGAACATACTATCCAAAGAAGATCGGTCCGAAACCGGCAACCCAGTATCTGTTTGGACTGGCTGACAAGAATGGTAATGAGTTTCAGGCTGGCAAAACCTACTCGTTTACGATGCCTGCTAAGGTGCCGGTCGAGCAGTTTTGGTCATTGATAATCTATGACCAAGAGACATTAGCATTCATCTACAACCCACTTGAGCGTGCTGGCCTGTCATCCTTCGACCTGCCAAACATGCGAAAGAACAGCGATGGCAGCGTGACACTCTATTTCGGGCCTGAGCCTCCAGAGGGAATGGAGAGTAACTGGATTCCAACTGAAGGTAAACGGCCGTTACCGACTGTTCGTTTCTATGGCGGCACTGATGAATTCTGGGACAAGTCCTGAGAAATGCCGGACGTGGAATTGATAGATTGAGACTGGTAGTTTTGCTTTTTGCTTTCAGAGCAACAAGCTACGCACCAAATCAAGAACCCTGCAGCAAGCTGCGGGGTATCTTTTTATAGAAAAAGTTATACGGAGCTCTCCCCCAATCATCATTCCGCTAGGATGTTGACCGCCCCTTAGATCGCTTCCGTTAAATCGTACATCGTGTGAGCCGACAAAGGTGTCAGCCCGCTATAAACTTTTGCATTCAATGATTAGGGTATAACAAGGCCACGCGACCTCACACCATGTGCCTAAGGATCAGCCAACCCGATAGAATTGAAAAAACCGCTGTTAGCAGTGGTGCGCACTTGCTTTCTTGCGAGAAACCATTCGCAAGCGCAAGAGCGCCGGGTACGTTGAACATCAGAACCAGAAAACGCCTTGCAACATCCGGAAATTATTCAACGACCCTGAGATATAATCTCGCTAAGGAACAAAAGGGCGAAACCTAACCCCACATGCAGGTCGACTCGGCTTGCGCCGGAGGGTGAGGGTGGTAGTTCTGATAAAATCAGTGTGAGCAAGCAATGATTTTGGACAGCGTCGCCGAGCGCCTGATGTAATCGATCGCCATACCTGTACGAATTAACAAAAACCCGGATCAGATAGCTATGATCCGGGTTTTTTCTATTCTCTGCGAGGTCGTTACCAATGTCATGTTGCGACGACGTTCACCATTCGTCCGGGCACAACGATTACCTTGCGGATGGTCTTGCCGTCGATCCATTTCTGCACTTTTTCGCTGGCCAGGGCCGATGCTTCCAGTTCAGTTTTATCGGCATCAGCAGCGACTTCAATATGATCTCGCACTTTGCCATTGACCTGGAGGGCGATCTCGACCACATCCTCTTTAGCCAGTTCAGGATCTCCTTCGGGCCAGGATTGTTGATGGATGCTATACGGCCTGCCCAAACGGGACCACAATTCCTCAGTGACGTGGGGCATAGCCGGGGCCATGAGTAGCAACAACGTGGTGATGGCCTCATCCCAAGCATCTGTACCGCACACCACCGACTCTTTGACATCGGCCAATGTGTTGCTGAACCCCATCAGGGCAGCGACCATTGTGTTGAACTTGAAGTTCTCGTAATCCTCAGTGACTTTGAGGATGGTCTGGTGTGTGGTACGGCGCAGGTCTCTGGACGTTTTTTTGATATCGCCTTTGAATAATTTCTGCGGCGGTTCATCGATGATCAACGACCAAACACGCTGCATGAAGCGCTGCACACCTTCGATCGCGCGTGGGTTCCAGGGCCCACCCTGCTCCCAGGGGCCGATAAACATCAGAAAAGCGCGCACGGTGTCGGCGCCGTACTTGCCAACGTAATCGTCCGGGTTCACCACATTACCACGAGATTTCGACATCTTCTCGCCATCCTCGCCCAGGATCATACCCTGGTTGACCAATCGCAGCATAGGTTCGTCAAAGGACACCAAGCCGGCGTCGCGCATAGCCTTGGTGAAGAAACGAACGTACAGCAAGTGCATGGTGGCATGCTCGATCCCACCGGTGTACTGGTCCACGGGCATCCACAGCTCTCCAGCCTCTTTTTGCCAGGGGATATCATCGGCGCTCAACGTCTCACCCTCTTTCCAGTACGGTGACAGATAGGCATAAGGATACCAGGAAGAGCACAAGAATGTGTCCATGGTATCGGTTTCTCGCTCAGCGTCAGAACCACATTTTGGGCACTTGACGTAGCGGAAACTTTCATGATATTTCAGTGGGCTTTCGCCGGTGGGGCGGAACTCAGCGTCTTCGGGCAGCAGAACGGGCAGGTCTTCGTAGGGGACGGGCACAGTGCCACAATCGGGGCAATAGATGATAGGAATGGGTGAGCCCCACATGCGCTGGCGGCTGATCAACCAGTCGTGCATGCGGTAGTTTACTTTGCGTTCGCCGGCCGCGTGCTCGGCCAACCAGAGGGCGGTATCATCAAAGCTCTGCGGCCAAGGTGAACCCTCGAACCGGCCACTGTTGACCATGACGCCACCTTCTTTATACGTGAACGCAGCCTCCAGCACTTGTGAGGCTTCGTCATCCCAGGCAGTAGTATCACCCGTTGCAAAAACGTCTTCAGCGACAATGACGATGGGTGTGGGGATGTCATATGTGCGGGCGAACTCGAAGTCGCGCTCATCATGCGCGGGCACAGCCATGATGGCGCCGGTGCCGTAGCCCATGAGCACATAGTCTGCAATCCAGATAGGTACGGGCTGATTATTGACAGGGTTGATAGCATATGCGCCGGTAAACACGCCGGTTTTGTCACCTGCATCGGTCTGGCGATCCAAATCGCTCTTCCGTTTAGCAGCTTCAACATAGTCGGTCACAGATGCTCGTTCTACATCTGTCGTGATCAACTCGACCAGGGGATGCTCAGGCGCCAACACGGCAAAGGTCATACCAAAAGTAGTATCAGGCCGGGTGGTGAAGACGCGAAAACTCAGTTCTGTATGATCCTGAACAATCATCTCGAATTCGACACCCTCACTACGTCCGATCCAATTGCGTTGCATGGTTTTAACCCGCTCCGGCCAGTCGATGTTGTCCAGGCAGTCGGCCAATTCATCGGCATATTTGGTGATGCGGAATTTCCACTGGGCCAAATTCTTGATGATCACAGGAGTGCCGCAGCGTTCGCAGTGGCGATCATCACCCCAGACTTGTTCTCGGGCCAGGGTTGTGTTGCATGTCGGGCAGAAATCGACAGGCGCTTCTTCGCGGTAAGCCAAGCCCATGTCATAGAACTTTAGGAAGAACCATTCTGTCCACTGGTAGTAGCCGGGCAGGCAGGATACAGCCTCATGCTCCCAATCGAACATGGTACCCATCTGCCGTAGTTGCCAACGCATGTTTTCGATGTTCTGCACCGTCCATTTGTGGGGATGGGCGCCCTGCTTGATGGCAGCGTTCTCGGCGGGCAGGCCAAAGGCATCAAAGCCGATGGGGAACCAGGCGTTGTAGCCACGCATGCGTTTATAACGCGCTCCGGCATCTGATGGCGACATGGCATACCAATGGCCGGTGTGAAGATCACCACTGGGATAGGGGAGCATGGTGAGAAAGTACCATTTTTCCGCGTCTGATTCGTCGTCGCGGCGATACAACTTGGTTTCTTCCCATTGTTGTCGCCATTTCGGTTCGATAGTGCTGGGGTCGTAGCGTTCGGTCATAATTGGTGCTCTGATAATAAATTAGGGAACATCATTTGCGTTTAGCAATCGAATAATCTCTTTGAAATCTTGGTTCAGCATCGTATTTCCAATTGTGATAGTCGCACCGAATTTGCTCTAGCACGGCTAAACGAACCTCGTATGATTGCCGTCTCCAGTAAACTGAATCGTTTGGTTGCTCCTTAACACTGAATTTCCGATAGGATTTCTCTATTGAACGTTGTGCGGTCATCGATATGCCTCTCTTGGCGGGCTAAAAGTCTCCAAAACCTTGGTCGGGGCCAGAAAACGGGCGGCGTGTTCGATCTGACCGGGCAAGGCGTAGAAATCACCCTGATTGGCGATAAATGTCTCTCCCTCGACCTCAAACTCAATCCGCCCGGATATGACGTACCTCACCTGTCCGTGATGATGGCTGTGCATGGGCAGATAGACACCTTCGTCGGCGGTGACTTCGATCATCATTACGCGTTCGCCCACCGCCAGGGTGCGGCGGATCAGGTCGGGTATCATTTCGACCGGCACCGCATCGTCGTTAGTGACTCTATTCACCTTCATGAAATCGGTTCAAATAGTTTCGGTAATCGTTGATGCCTCTTAAGGATTTCGTGTTGGATGCACATGGTAAAACGTGATACGTTACCTCCTCATATCATGTGCTCTTTCACGTTTTACGTTTCACGTATCAGCCTGAGTCAGTGTCAACCACACGAAATTCCGTTGAACTTCGTTGATCTCTCACTTGTTTGCGTACGATCACAGCGGCCATTCGCCATCCGCATAAACGTAATCAAGCCAGCCGTACGTATCTTCAACTTCACCGGCAGCTATGGCAAAGAAGCGTTCCTGGATCGCCTTGGTGATGGGGCCACAGGATCCTGACCCGATCGATATGCGATCGACCGATCGTACCGGTGTGATCTCAACCGCCGTGCCCGTAAAGAAAAGCTCGTCGGCAAGGTAGAGCAAATCACGCGTGAGATAAGATTCGCGCACTTCGTAGCCAAGATCATTGGCTATGGTAATAGCGCTGTTGCGGGTGATACCGGCGAGAATGGATGAAGATAAAGGAGGGGTATATATCTCGCCGTCGCGAACTAGGAACAGATTTTCACCCGAACCTTCCGAGAGATAGCCATTGACATCGAGGGTGATACCCTCCATAAAACCGTTTTCCTTGGCCTCCATGACGACGAGCTGGCTATTGACATAATTGCCACCGATCTTGGCAAGGGATGAACCCGTACCAGGTGCCATACGCCGCCATGAGCTAACAGCGACGTCAACGCCTTTCTTAATTGCATCATCTCCCAGATAAATACCCCAAGGGATGGTGCCGATAATGATCTCGACAGGGCATTTGCGCCCGTCGATGCCAAGGCCTTCATAGCCACGGAAGACAAGCGGACGGATGTAGCAACTCTCTTGCTTGTTGGCACGAATCGATGATTTGGTCGCTTCGATCAAGTCATCGGCGCTATAAGGCACGGGCATGCGGATGATCTTGGCGGAATCGTGCAGACGCCGCATATGTTCACGCCCCCGAAAAATGGCAGGGCCTTTCGGCGTACTATAAGCACGGACGCCCTCGAAGACACTGGAACCATAGTGGAGGGCGTGCGCAAAGACATGGACGGTAGCCTGGTCCCAAGGGATCAAGTGCCCGTTCATCCACATCCAATCTGCTTTCATGGACATGTTTTTACCTCGTTAAAATAATGGGGAAGAATAAAATCAAACGGGTGTGTCCTTTTTGAGTTAGAAGGGCAATAACACCCTACCATACTAACACATTTGGAGGCCAATTCAGGCCTTCCGAACCTTCGAGATGGGGGGTTATGTTGATAAACCTAGGCCGAAACCTGATGACACATTATGTCTCCAACTCATTTAGGACACACCCAAATCAAACAACCGTCAGCCAACATAGGATTAGAACTCATGTATTCTACGCTTCAATGCTGATTTAGGCCAGTGAATCATCTGTAAGAAATGTCCAGCAAATCATTCCCGGCCTGAATTGGTAAAATGAGGCATCTTTGTAGCAGATCGCACGTACAACCTGGGTTTGCGGACAAAGGGTTGCACTTGCCCTGTGCAATGTGCTACTTGCTGCCAAAATCGACAAAAATCGCCGATGTTGGCGTTGTGGCACTGGGGTCGTTGAATGGGATTTGGTGAGACAAACAAATAGACATAATATTCCTCAAGATTACATCAAGCATATTCAGGAGGAAAGGAAATGTCTTTAACTACAAGCCGCTGTCCCGAATGAAATTCTGAGAATCACAAGCACCACACATTTTATGCCGTTGGCAGTGGTGAAAAAAGAGAGATTCGTCACTGTAAAGAGTGTGGGAACTACTTTTCTGAAACAAAAAATACTCCTTTGCAAGGGTTAAGAAGGCCGT
>PIVW01000550.1 GCA_003353825.1 Chloroflexota bacterium | reverse complement strand
GTTCGTGTTCGTGGTCTGGGAAAGCGGCCTGCACGGTTTCCAAGAGAACGGCGTCGAATTCAGGCGTCTGCACCAACTCCCACATAGCCTCATCCAAACCGCTCAGTTCGGTCGCTCGAAACTCCTCGAACCGTGCGCTCTGCAGGTGCGCATCGGCAAGTGCCTCATACGCGCACAGTTTCTCTTCGTAGCTTCGATCAGAGTCGGCGATCTGCAAGTAAGGATCGAAATCCATGTCGATGCGCATGGCGCGTTGGCTCTTGATACAGAACAGGCTCCAGGCCAGCAACGATTTGATTGCCCAGGGGAAGTAATAGTGTAAACTGGTGAGGGCAATATCGGGACAGGCGTTGGCAAAATCAATCGGCCAGAGCGTACCCTCTTTGAGAATCGCCTCACACGAATTGAAATCCCAGCAAAAGAAGGCGTTGATTACCTTGGTGACAATCCCTGCTTCTCGCCCTTTGTCGGCCGAGAGAAAACCATGGTCGACGACATAGCGGCTATGTTGAGGTTGGCCTGGATCGTAGTGCATGCTGATCACTTGTGGCCCGATGCCTAGCGAGCGCACGAAAACGTCGTAGTCACTCAAGCCCGCCTGCAAATGCATGAGCATGTGGCCGGAGTTGTCATACGCTTCCATTAATTCTTGTTCATCGTTGATTTGACTCACACCCCGCCAGCCGCCACCATCAAAGGGTTTCATGTATAGCGGATAACCGATCTGAGTGGCGATGGAGGGGAGATCGAAAAGATCGTGATATTTGGCGGCGGTAACATCATACTTCTGACCGAGGGGTCCGATCTTGGGCGGGATCAGCCAGGTGTCCGGGATAGGCAACCCCAGACGCAGCATCGCACAGTAGGCCGAATGCTTCTCCATGCTCTGAAAGGTGAAGGGATTGTTTAGCAGGTAGACGCCATTGGAAAGCGCCGCCTTCTTTAGCCACTCGCGCGGGTTGTAGTGCCAATAGGCCAGACGATCGATGACCAGATTGTAACGAGTGGGCGCGGTTAAATTGAAGGGGTGAATACGCACACGCTCGACCTGAACGGCACAGGTGATATCACCGCAGCGAATAGAGGGACTGAATTTACGCGCTAGCGACTCAAACACCGATGGCCAATCATTTTCGTCGCCGAGCAAAAGTCCGATGGTTTTTGTTGACATAAATTACCTCAATTGATTGATGCTGGGCATGCTATGCCAGGGCTATGTCCAGATGGTGGGCGAACTGTTTGCGCCACCAATACCAGTGATGTTCGACATCATGTCCCCAGATATCACGTTCGTGGCTAATGCCTTTTTCTGCGAAGAGATCGGCCAGACGGTGAGTGTCTCGAAGACACTTCTCCTCGTAGGCGCCTTGCCCGCATACTAAAACGATGTGGGTGTTGTTGCGAATGTGTTGTAGATCATCCCCCTGTAAGTTGGGCGCATAAGCGAGGGGATTGTTAAAGTAGACTTCTTGTGACTCACTCCAACCGCAGATGTCTTCGATATCATAACGGCCGCTCATTGCCAGTGCGTAATGGAAGATGTGCGGAAATTTCAGGGCAAAGTTGGCAGCATGATAGGCGCCAATGCTGCAACCGCTCACGCCTATTCTGATATCGGCTGAATTGCAATCGACACGGATGGCAGGGACAAGGTCCTTGACGATGTAATCCTGGTAGGCGTTATGGCGCAGCGCTCGCCAATGTGGCGAGATGCCTTGGTTGAGCCAGGATTCATGGTCCAGGCCTTCTGGACAATACACCTTGAGCTTGCCGGCGTCGATCAGATGGGCGACGGCACCGATCATGCCGTTGTTCTCGAAATCGAAGAATTGCCCGCCACCCGAAGGGAAAGCGATCAAGGGCGCCCCATAGTGGCCGAAGACCAGCACTTGCATGTCACGACCTACAGCAGGGCTATAGAATTTCTCGTAGTCTCTATACACTTTTGTTTAGTTACCTTCGAAAGATGGAAAAAGGAACTCAAAGACCTTGGACAATCGAGCTGCCCAGACAGACTCGTGATGTGTGCCACCTTGATCCAGATAATACTGCATATCTTCGCCAATCACATAACCGTTCTCTAGCAGAGCATCTCTCGCCTTTTGAGTGTTTATCATATCATCGTTGCCGCGCCCTGGTGCGTCCAGCGTGCCGCTATCCAGCCACAGCCTGACATCCCGGCGTGGCTGCGTTCGCAGGCGTTCCAGGGTTTCAGAACGTCCTTCGATATTGCGAGTCACGTGGTATGCCGGGGATAAAATGGCATGGTGTTGGGCGAAATCAGGGTATTCCCAGGCAAGATAGGTCGAAAATAGTGCGGCCATCGAGGATCCACATGTGGCCGTATGCTCGCGTCCTTCCAGTATACGGTAGCGTCTGTTGATATAGGTTGCAACCTCTTTCCGATAGTAGGCTGCAGTGAGAGCGGCACGGCCATGGATTACTCCGGCGGGTACCACGCTCGTTTTTTCTGTTTTCTCTGTGACATCATCTTTGAGCGGCAGGGGTGGTTCGAAGGTTACATAGGGGGGCAAATACTCTGCCAGACGTTCACTATTGCTGTTGCTCACACCGATAATGATGCACTCTTGCATGCGCCCACTACTGATCAGGGTATCGGCGGTTTTGTCCGCTCGCCAAGAGCCTGCATAACTATCGGCCACAAATTTCTCGAAGCAGTTTTGACCGTCGTGCATGTAGATGACAGGATAGCGCCTGTCGCTATGTTCGTCGTAGCCCCGTGGCAAGTAGATGTAAAGGGATCGAGCCGGTAGGCTCCCTTCGAAGCGCCGTAGCTTGATCACGCGAGAGGGTGATACAAAGGCCGCCGGCTGATAGTCGAACAGTTCGCCATCTTGTATCCAGATGTTGGGTAGATGGGTCGCAAAGGATCTCTTCCAATTGGGGCTGATGCAAAACGACCCATGCTGTTGCTCAGACAGCGGTGGTTCTATCAGCCATTGGTGTTCACCCGGCCTGCGTCCCGGACCGGCGCGACGAAATGGCAGAGAGCGCGTGGCTCCATTCTTTTGCGAGATTATAAGCTTGGGGCGAGGGTATTTGCTGTAAAGGTGGACGACACCAAGATTTTTTGTGTTGCCTGCCATGTGCGGATTCAGAGTAGGTGTAGGGTCGGCGAAGAGCAGATGATACGTCAGAGGCGCATGCTAGGCAAGCGGAAGCCCTCGCTATTTTGCGTGCGGTAATCAATACGTTCGACATGGAAGGGCGCCAGGCGCTCACCACCTCGTCTGCGCTTCAATACATCAAGGTAATAGGCAATTGCACTGTCGACACTCTGGGCGTCGCTCCAATCTGATTTGTAGATCGGCACACCACCCCTGTTGAATATCCAGCTCATGTTGGGCATCGAGCCGTAAGCACGGTGGCAAGCACCATCGAGCGCATCTAACAGTATGGGACGGTTGACACCCAATCTATCACGCAAGTCCCGCGCCTGTTTGAACTTATCCTCCATTATGCGGTGCGGCGGATAGTATTCGCCTGGATGTGCCTCATTTTCTGCAGCAAGCGGCTCACTCGCTTATGATTGACTTCATAGCCTTGTCGTTGCAGCCAAACCGTCATTCGTCGCCTACCATAGAAGGGTGTATGCAGGTATTGCTCATCCATCA
>PIVW01000088.1 GCA_003353825.1 Chloroflexota bacterium | reverse complement strand
ATTCGCTCGGCCGCCAGCTTTGAGATGAGCCGATACACGGTCCGACGACGGTTCAGGTTCGGGCGCCGGAGCTTCTGTCGGTTCAGGGGCCTGGGTCGGTTCCGGTTCGGGCGCTGGAGCCTCTGTGGGAGCTGGGGTTGGTTGATCGCCGCCACCGCATGCAGCAAGCACTAAGGCGCCCAGAAGCAATACGGTCAGTAAAATAATGAGATGTTTGGTCATGGTTTCATCTTCTCCTTTGAAGGTACTAAAGTTAAGGGAAACTAACGATATAGAGACATATAACAAAACCATGCAAGCAAAATACCACGACGAAGAATCTTGCATGGTTAGTGGATATTCAGTATACGCGGACAACGACACTGTGGCAAAAAAATGGATCGAAGCCTACGTATCATACGCAGATTTAGTAGACCAGATACCGGTAGAACAGTAGACTGGGATCAAAGCGAACATAGAGGCGCACTCTACCTGGTTTTTTGGTCTCCAGGTTTACGGCATGAACATGGAATTGACACGGAATTTGGATCTTCTGGCGTGGTTCATTCTGAGTACTTGTCCCCCTTTACAATTTCGGCGTTTCTACTGGCAAACACCCTTTTTCAGGGGAGCCTTTAAAAAGTCTCAAACTCGTCCGTCGGCTCCAGCGCATCTGCTTCTTCGGGCGAACCAATCAGCACCTCACGCCCACGACTCCCGCCCTGATCCGGCCCCACGATGCCTTCTTCCTCCAGCATATCGATCAGGCGAGCGGCGCGCGAATAGCCGATACGTAAACGCCGCTGCAGGAGGCTGACACTAGCTTTCCCCGATTCCTGCACGATGGTCACCGCCTGATCAAATAAGGCGTCCTTTTTCGCTTCGACTTCAGCTTGCGCCATCATGTCATCCCACAGGGGGCGTTGTTCTGTAGGCTGTGTTTCAGGTAAATCGGCTTGAGGTATGGACGAAACGATATCACCGCGAAGGGGGCGTACATCTGCCTGTCGCTCGCCTCCTCGTTGGCCGCGCCAGTAACGCGCCAGACGATTCACTTCAACGTCAGAGACAAAGGCGCCCTGTAAGCGGGCGAGCTTGGCCGAATCGGGGCGCATGAATAACATATCACCGCTGCCCAGCAGCCGCTCGGCGCCCGGGATATCAAGGATTACGCGTGAGTCAATCTGGCTGGTAACGGCAAAGGCAACACGTGAGGGGAAATTAGCTTTGATCAAACCGGTTACGACGTTGACTGAAGGACGCTGTGTGGCAATGACAAGGTGAATGCCCGTGGCACGTGCCATCTGGGCGATACGAACCAATGAGCGTTCGACATCGTCAGGCGCCATCATCATGATATCGGCCAATTCGTCGATGATGATGACGATGTATGGCATGATCGCTTTGCCTTCAGCCTGTCGTTTGGCATTATAGGTATCGACATTGCGAGCACCTGCTTTTTCCAGATCCTTATACCGCCGGTCCATCTCAGTCGTGGCCCAGTGCAGTACCCCCACCACCTTCTCGATATCAGTGACAACACTATCGACCAGATGAGGGATGCCGTTATAACCGGTCAATTCCACACGTTTGGGATCGACCATGACAAACCGCAATTCATCAGGCGTATAACGAAATAACAATGAACAGATGACAGCATTGACACAGACTGATTTACCTGACCCGGTCGCACCGGCGATAAGTAGATGGGGCATACGGGCGAGGCTGGCAGCCACGGGACTACCGGAGACATCTTGGCCAAGACAGACTCGCAGTGGTGCTTTTAGGCGTTTGAATTCCTCTGATTCCAGAATACTGCGCAATGAGACCATGGCTACACTGGCATTGGGTACTTCCAAACCCACGATATTTCTGCCGGGGACCGGCGCTTCGATACGAATGGGAGACGCAGCCAGTGCCAGAGAGAGATCGTTTGACAACGCCTGGATTTTGCTCACACGCACTTTCATGCGCTTTTCCTCACCTCGCACCTTGCGGGTGATATAGCCGGGGCGCAAACCAAACTGCGTGACAACGGGCCCTTTATTGACCTCGACCACCGTCACCGGTACACCAAAGGAGCCCAGCGTGTCTTCGATAATGTGTGCGCGTTCGGCCAGATCCTCTTCGGTGAGATCGGCATTGCCAAAATCATCGAGGATGTCCTCTACGCGGGGCAGGCGCCAGATCGTTTGCTCGCCACCGATGATACGCATGGTCGGCGATACAGGTTCAGCAGGTGGGGCAGGTATAGGATCCGACGGAAGCGATGAAACAGGGCTGTTCGGGTGATCAACAGGGGTTTCGACGGTCGCACGAGCACGACGGCGTGCGGCCAGCCACAACTTGAAACGCTCCCAGCGTGATGGCCGCACTCGAATCACGCCCGAGCGCCGATCACGCCAACGTCGAGGTAAGGATGCCAAAAATGCGGCTGCTGTTGCGGCTGCCGCACTAATGGAGGCTACCAAATCATCCAGGCTCATTCCCAATAGCAGCACGATACCAAACAAGGCGACTATGAGCAATGCGACCATGGTCAGGCTGGTTCCGACCACAGTGACTAAACTCTGGCTAATGAACCACCCCATCATGCCGCCATAGTCACCGGCAGGTGATCCCGGATCGATTTCGGTTCCGGTGGCAACGCCCATCAGATGTGCGGCGCCTTGAACTGCTACCCACAACAAAAAGAAACCGATGAGACGTGGTAAGGTAAAGGCGCCTGCATGTCCACTGCTGCGCAGATAGAGGAATATCCCCAAGACAATGAGCACGACCGGCAACCAATAAACGCCGATGCCAAATAAGAGACTGAGTTGCTCTATCCACCAACCTGTCAATGACCCTCGGTTAGCACTCAGCAAAGCCAAGGCGGAAAATAGCCCCAAGATGACCAGCACGATGCCCCACACCGATCCATTCAACAGCGCCTTCAGCAGTTGTTCGCTCCCAGATTTCTTGCGTCGAGTACGTCGCTTTCCCTTTCGCGCTGCCGAACGACCACGTGTACTGCCAGATTTGGCATTCATTCGTCGTTTTCTGGCCGTTTTCGAACTCGATGGTTTTGTCATAAGGACACAAAGAGGGCGCTGTTTCACAGCGTGGAATTCAGCAAAACACCTAGCTCATTTGTTCGCAACTGCATTATAGCAGCATATGTCAAGTGTGACAACGATGCTTCAGATAGCGCAGTAGGGATGACGCTCGAACCTATATCTCTACCAGCAATGGCAAGATCATGGGACGCCGGCGTGTGGTGCGATAGCAAAAATCTGCCAGTGCGGTATGAACGTGGTTCAGCACCGCTCCCGTACTTTCGTGGGTCTCGAGGACATTCCAGATCACTTCTTTGGCTTCATCGATCAAGGTTTCAGATTCGGCCATGTACACAAAGCCACGCGAGAGGATCTCGGGCCCAAGGAGCACTTCACCCGTCTCTTCATCCAGGCCGATGGTCACGACCAGGAATCCGTCACGTGCCAGATGCCGGCGATCGCGCAATACCACCGAACCGATATCGCCGACACCCAACCCATCGACGAACACCCGGCCACAACTCACTCGCTCCGCCCTGAAGATGTAGTCGTGGCCTACTTCGAGGGGTTGGCCATCTTCGACCACAAAGGTGTGATCTTCAGCATGTCCCATTTCCTGTGCCAAACGTGCGTGCAAAACCAGTTGTCGATATTCACCATGGATGGGTACAAAATATTCTGGTCGAGTCAATTCAATCATTCGTTTCTGATCTTCACGGCTGCCATGTCCACTCACATGGACGTCGAAAAGATCGTCGTAATAGATATCAGCGCCCAACCGGAAGAGATTGTCGAGCGTGCGATGAATCATTTTCTCGTTACCGGGGATCGGTGTGGCGCTAATGATGACAGTATCCCCTTTGCCAATCCGCAAATGCCGGTATTGCCCTCGGCTCATGCGCACCAGAGCGCTGGTCGGCTCTCCCTGACTGCCGGTGCAGACGATCACCACTTGTTCTGGTGGCAGGTAGTTCATCTGGTCCGGTGTGAGCAGGCCATCGACCGGGGGTTTGAGATATCCGAGTTCTGCGGCCATGCGCGTGTTATTAACCATGCTGCGTCCAGTTACACCCACGCGGCGGCCATACTTTTGCGCAACATTGATGACTTGCTGAACGCGAGAAATGTTGGAGGCAAAGGTTGCCAAGATCACACGCCCCTGCGCCTTACTGATCAACTCGTCGAGCACCTGCTCCAATTCCTGCTCGGAAGGTGTGTAACCGGCCACCTCCGAATTTGTGGAATCAGAGAGCAAGACACGCACGCCCTCATCTCCCAGCGCCGTTAATTTTGCCTCGTCGGTGAGCCTTCCATCGACCGGATGGGGATCGAATTTAAAGTCACTGACATGCAGGATATTGCCGACCGATGTGCGGATGATCACGCCTACCGCGTCCGGAACCGAATGACAGAGATGGACGAACTCGACGCGGAAAGGTCCCAGATCCAAGGTGCTATCTTCGTCGATCCGCTGCAAGTCAGCATGTGCCATCAACTGCCGCTCTCGCAATGAATTTTCTACCAGACCCAGAGTCAATCGGGTGCCATAAACTGGCGCATTGAGCTGGGCCAAGATATACGGCAAGGCCCCGATATGGTCGAGATGTCCGTGTGTGAGGATAAATGCCTTGACTTTGCTGGCCCGATCAAGCAAATAAGAGATATCGGGTATGACGATGTCGATACCGGGCATATCCACCTCAGGGAACATCAAACCGGTATCTACACAGATGATGGTATCATCCGTTTCGTAAGCCATCATGTTTTTGCCGAACCCCCCCAATCCTCCAAGGGGGATAATGCGCAGGGTTGCTGCGCTTGAATCTGAAAATATTGCAGACAAAATAAGCTCCTAATTGTATCTAAATAATGAGATTTGAAAATTGGTATGGATTATTTCGAGGTCATCATAGATTTGCAGGTGTCAAAATCTTTATTGACAAAGCACTGGCGACGATTGAAGTAGAGGACTGGCTGCCCTTGTCTTCAGAAAAGACTGAGTTGCTCCAGGTCGTCATTTACTTCCTCGGCATGCTGAGCGCGTATCTGTCTCACCGTTTCAATCAGTGCCGGGATCTGGGCGGCATCTTCGTACATCGCTTTCTGCCATTGCGGGTTCCGTAGGGCTGCGGCGGGGTGAAACATTGGCAAGATAATGTGGCCCTCTTGCCGCAAGGGCTCGCCATGAATGCGGGTGATGCGGGCGTCCGCTGAAAAGAACTGCCCCATCGAAAACCTGCCAAGGGTAACGATCAACAAGGGATTGATGAATTCAATCTGTTGTTGCAAGTAGGGGGTACAGGCATCCATCTCCATGGGCAGTGGATCGCGATTATTTGGTGGTCTGCACTTTATCACATTAGCGATAAAAACCTGCTCTCGCGTCAGGTTGATACTGGCCAAAAGTTGCTCTACAAACTTCCCAGATTTTCCTACAAAGGGACGACCCTGCTGGTCCTCATGGTAGCCGGGCCCCTCGCCAATGAGCATGATCTCAGCATCGTCCGGCCCTTCTCCGGGAACTGCACGCGTGCGCGTGCGTGCCAATGGACAGCGTTGGCATGCGTTTACTTCGGCAGCGATTCGATCCAGATCAGGGCGTTCGGTGTTCATTCCTCACTCCATGAGTGGGTTTGGTATTCGAAACTCTGCATTGGCTGCTCTTTGTCTGCCAACTCATAAGTAGTTGTCGGCTTACCCAGGCATGTTCTTGTTCCAAGGCAGCCGCTGTCAAGTTGGGTCGGGTCATAATCAGTGCATCTTCCTGGTTGTCGCTATAATAACGGCGGCGGCGACCTACAGACTCAAACTGAAAGCGCCGGTAAAGTGCCTGAGCCTGTTCATTAGAGACTCTCACTTCCAGGATGGCTTCACGACAGCCTACTTGGTAACCCACCAGTAGTAGATTAGCCAAGAGATAGCCGCCAAGCTTGCGGCCCATAAAATCGGGATGCGTGGCGATTGTGGGGATATGAGCCCTCTGATCGATCTGCCAAACGCCGCCGTAGGCCAGAAGGTGTGGCAAGCCACGTCCATTGGAGCGCAGTACATAATAGTGTGACCAGGGGTTGGCAGCCAATTCGCGCTGATAGATGCCGCTGGTCCAGGCCAAGGGAAACACGCGGCGTTCGATAGCCATGACATAGGGGATATCTGCCATTTGCATGGCATCGATCCGAAACGGCAAGGCGCTGAGATCGGTGATCGTTGCTGGAAATTCGGTGACTTGGTGATTTGTGGTGTGCATTAGCTTAAATAGATGGGGCTCAACGTTGCCGGATCGGCGATATCGCCGCCCTGCCAACGCTGCCAGGCCAGGGCAGCCAGGGCCCCCGCCCGGCGCACACAGAGTGCTTGCGGAATGATCACAACGCTTTCGCCCCGCGATTGATGGAGAAAAAGAACATCGTCAGGGCGCAGTTCGCCGGCGAAGCGGGTCGGGGTAGAGATGGTAGCAGCTATCTCGGGCAGAGTCGCCAATCCCCACTGGCTCGTACGCTTCGGTGTATCCCCGCCGGGTGCATAAACCGCCCAGCAATAGCGTTTTCGCCCAGCCTCGACCAAGACACAGAGGGGTGTATCTGCTTGAAGATGAGGATAGGCCAGGGCATCCAGTGTGGGAATGCCTACCAAAGGTAAGGCCAATGCCGCTACAATCCCTTTGGCGTAACTGACTGCAATGCGCGTACCTGTGTAAGAACCGGGCCCCACGGCTACGGCCAGTGCCTGAAGATCGCTCACTTGGCCCTCGGCCAACGCAAATAGTGCATCGACCTGTGCGGCTAACTCGACCGTATGGCGCCGCTGCGACCGCCAATTGAACTCGGCCAGCACCTGGCGGCCATCATACAAGGCTACAGAAGCGTAGTCGGTCGCAGTATCAAGGGCAAGGAGCATGATATCAGGCTGTAGCCGTACTTGGCATAACGGTGAGTGGTGAGGGAGCAAGCCTGCTATCCCGCACCCGAATATGGCGCTGGCCAGGTCCCGCGTCTGATAATTCGATATCGATGCGCTCTTCGGGCAAAAGTGGTTCGATGCGATCTGCCCACTCGATCAGGACGATGCCCAGTTCGAACAGTTCTTCCAGACCCAAGGCAATGGCTTCGGCCACCGGATCGAACAGACGGTAGCAATCTACATGAAACAACCTGACGTTGCCAGGGAGTTCATATTCATTGATCAGGGTGAAGGTAGGGCTCGTCACAGGGTCTTCGATACCGAGCGCTTTGGCGATCCCTTGGGCCACCACGGTTTTACCAGCGCCCAGATTGCCGTACAAGGCAATGACCAAAGGTGAGACAAAATGGCAGGCCAGTTGCAGCGCCCATTCACGTGTCGCCTCAGGACTGCTGCTTAAGAATATAGATTGCATGCAACCGATTGTATCGGATAGGACACCGTAGGACAAACCCTTTCACACTGCAATCGCCCCTATCTGGCAAGGGCGGGTTAGTTGTGCTATCCTGCTTACAATCATGCTGTTGGACGCTTAGGCGCTTAGCACAATCGTATCGACGTAAAATTGTGGATGTTGCTGCGCCACAGGCGCCACTATTGTCAGTGCAAATTCGCTCCTTATTGCACCCTCCCATTGACCATTGACCATTGACCATTGACCATTGACCATTGACCATTGACCATTGACCATTGACCATTAGCCATTGACCATTAGCCATTGACAATTAGCCATTGACAATTAGCCATTGACAATTCACTAAGTCCTTACCTCTGTTGGGTGATGTACATTGTAGACTTTCTTTCCCGGCTCATACCCAAAGCAGACCACATGCACCCCAACACAAATCATTCTATAGGTTTGTATAATGCGTATCGCCGTGCTGTCAGACACACATGCTAATCTCGTTGCCCTAGAAGCCGTGTTAGAACAGGTAGACGACTTGGCGCCCGATGCCCTTTGGTGTCTGGGAGATACAGTCGGTTACGGCCCGGAACCACAAGCCTGCGCCGATATCATGCGCGAACGGGGTGACCTTTGTCTGGCTGGCAATCATGATCTGGCCGTGGCAGGCAAGCTATCATTGGATAGATTCAATGACATTGCTCGTTTTGCTGCTGAATGGCAGAGAGAACGCTTACGGCCAGAGACAATGGCATGGTTGCGTGAGTTACCCTGCCGGGAACAACGAGAAGATATCACGATGGTTCACGCCAGTCCGCGATCACCGGTATGGGAATATGTCGATGGCCCACTGACGGCCGGAGCCAATTACACCGAATTTGAAACACCCCTTTGCCTGGTTGGACACTCGCACATAGCGGTGGGCTGGGAGATGTATGAAGAGGAGGGTCGGGTGCACGTGCACTGGGCGACACAAATTATGGGGCAACCGCTGCATTTTGATCTCGACCACCGTTGGCTATTCAATCCCGGCAGTGTGGGCCAACCACGTGATAGAGACGCTCGCGCTTCCTTTGCCCTGCTCGATACCAAGGCCCGAACCTGGACCTGGCACCGTGTGGGATACGATACGGAATTTGTAGAACAAGCCATCGCCGCCGCCGGCCTGCCGATCTGGTTAGGACGGCGCTTGCATGTCGGGAATTGATGCTTTTTCTGGTGGTCGTTGTGCTACTATAGGGCGTGTTGCGTGTTGCGTTCAGTGACATTGAGGAAATTCTCTTTGTCAAGAACAAACCTGCGAAATATAATATTTGCAGCACGGAGATCAAGGGTGTTAATCACTAAGTGTCATACGGAACTATTCGACACACCGATACGTCCATAATATAATACCGTCTGCCCACTTATTGAGAGGTTACTCGTATCTTCTCAATAACTTGGGGGAACTAACCCGTCCACGAAGGTGGACGTTCGGCGGTACGCCCTCAGAGCCCGAATTCATTCGGCGAGTGCCCCGGAATATTGAGAAGATACGGTTACTCCATGAAACATTCAATCATTATACCTGGTTTGTTGCTACTTGTTGCATCATTGGTGCTCGTTGCCTGTGGTGGTGCAGCGCCCCAATATGCGGTGACGGATAGTGGGGCGATGGAGATGCCGGCCGCTGCACCGGCCGCGCCTCAAGAATTTGTCGAAGTTGAAAATGAAATGATCCAGAGTGACGGGGCGAATTCAGAAATCGATATCGACGGCGTGTTAGAAGATCGTAAAGTGATCTACAACGCCGACATGAATCTGGTGGTGGCCGACACAGAAGCCGCAGCCCTGCAAGCTGAGGAGCTTGCTGAGGGCCTGGGCGGCTATGTGGCCAATATGAATGCCTATCAAGGTGGCGAAAATACGCTCTTTTACAATATCACCATGAGGGTGCCCAGCGATCAGTTTGATACGATGCGCAATGCCCTGCGAGACATGGCCCTTCGTGTAGAGAATGAGAGTGTCCACACCAACGATGTCACCGATCAATATTTCGACCTGGATGCAAGGTTGAGAACGTTACGAGCAACAGAAGAAGAATTACTCGTTCTCTTGAAAGAAACACGTGAACGTGGCGGCGAAGTCGAAGACATCATGTCCATCTATCGTGAGTTGACCAATATTCAGAGCCAGATCGAGTCCTTACAAGGGCAACTCAATCGTTTGGAAAAACTGGTCGCTCTCTCTACCATCGAAGTGCGACTGCAACCAGATGTGTTAAATCAACCGCTCTCAACCTCCTGGCGGCCTTTAGAGACACTGCACAATAGTTTCGAGCTTCTGATCAACGCTTTACAAGGCCTGATCGATGTCTTAATCTATGCGATTGTGGTGGTCTTGCCGATACTCCTTCTCCTGGCAATCCCCGTCGCCATCCTGGTCCTGTTTATACGCTGGCTCGTACGCCGTACCAAAGCAACTGACGAGGCATCTGAGTAAGAAATCGACGACCACACCGTTGTAAAACGAGAGCGCCAGATGGCGCCCTCGTTTATTTTCAGACGAATCAGCACGCACAAACTGTACCGCACTGTACTGCACTGAGGTCTTGCTGTGCTACAATGCTACAGAACAAAGCCATTGTAGGCATGTTTAATCTCAAGGATATAATTCATACCCCACTATGTTTGGTAGTTTTCAACTCACAAGTTTAGCTGTAATCCCCGTACTCGGTTTTTTGATATTTATCCATGAACTGGGGCACTTTCTCGCCGCCCGCTGGATGGGTGTGCGTGTGCATGAATTCGGTTTTGGTTATCCCCCGCGCATGCTCAAACTATTCGAACGTAATGGCGTCGAATATACCTTAAACTGGTTGCCTTTTGGCGGCTTCGTACGTATGGCAGGTGAAGATGGTGACTTCGAATCAGAGGGGAGTCTGCCCACAGTCGCGCCCTGGCGGCGGATTGTTGTAATGGCGGCCGGCCCTTTTATGAATGTAGTCACCGCCGTTGCCATTTATGCCTTCCTGATGATGGCTGGCGTTCCCCAGTTTACAGGTGACGAAGCAACGTTGCCCGTGAAGATCGTGGGGGTCGCTGCCGAATCTCCTGCCAGCGCAGCCGGATTGCTGGCATCTGACATCATTATCGCCATCAATCGTGTAGACGTGGCCGGAATTGAAGCTGTCAGCGAGGCTATTCAATCCAGTGCCGGCCAAGAACTAGAGATGATGGTCAAACGTGGTGAAGAACTTATCACCATTCCTATGACACCCCGCCTGCCCGAAGAGATACCGGCCGGGCAAGGCGCGACAGGCATTCAGATATCCTCGGTGTTCAGCGCTGATGATGTGGAATTGGTGCGTTACGGCCCTATGCAAGCCCTGATCGGTGGTATCGATCAAACCCGGCAGCTATTGAGCCTGATGGTCGAAGGCCTGACCACGATGGTGCGTGGATTTATCCTGCCCAGTGAGCCTTCGCCGGAGGGGGGCGTCGGTGGACTGGTAGCCATTGGACGCATCACAGCAGAGATCGCGCGCCAGGGCTGGCGAGATCTCCTCAGCCTGACCGCTTTCCTCAGTATCAACCTTGCTCTGCTCAATATGTTACCTATACCGGCGCTCGACGGTGGCCGTATTGTCTTTGCTCTGGCCGAGATGTTCTCACGTCGCCGTATCCCCCCAGAGAAGGAAGCGCTGGTGCATTTCGCCGGATTCGCTATATTGCTCGCTTTTATGGCTTTCGTGACCTTTGTCGATGTAAGCAACTGGATCTCGGGAAAGCCGCCGATACCTGGGGGTTAGCCCAGACCCTACCACAATATTCGAGTCGCATTGCCTTAAAGCAACTGCCAGCCCCCAAAAAGTTTGTGTTGGACTTTTGGGGGCTGTTTTGCTGTCTAACGAATCTGTAAAGGCAGATAGAGGGGGATGGAGGTGTGGTAGTTCAGGCGCAATCTAGGCCCCAGGTAGGGTTCTTCGTGGGGGGCGAAACTCAAAAGTTGTGGCCCGGAACCGGTAGGGGTTGTTCTCAGGCCAATGCCATACTCGGGCCAAGTGCCAGCCAGCCAGCCCCGAACCAGATCGGTAACGTCGAGCGCGATCCAGGTCCCGACCTCTGTATCAGCCCCTATCGAAAAAGCGCCGTAGCCTTCAGCCATGATGTTCTCGGTAGATGCATAGGTTGCCTTGGTTTCAATCCACGGGTTCAGCAGACGATGCGCAATGACGGTGAACGAATCGCTATCGGTGATGTCATCGATGTATAGCGCCAATTCAGCGCTTTGGACATCGGCATCAGCCGGCAAGCCATCGAGGAGATACCCGCCGGTCAGGATTTGGTAGACGCCGTTTTCATCATCAGCTCCCACCAGTAATTCAGCATTGTGGCCGAAATTGCTGTTGGGTAGCCCTTGCACGACATAGGTGTCGGCGTTGGCGCCCAGCTCTACAATCACGCCTTCAGACAAGGGTGTGGGGGTGATGGTCGGTGTGAGAGTGGCGGTAGGAGTGGGTGTCAGTGTGAGGGTGGGCGTATGGGTCAAGGTTGGGGAGGGGGTGATGGTTGGTGTGGGGGTGAGGGTCGGGGTTGGTGTATGGGTGGGCGTGGGTGTGTTGGTTACGGTGGATGTGTTGGTTACGGTGGATGTGGGTGTGGGAGTGTATAAGGCGTCATCGCCGGTGGAGATACTGGCGCGCACCATGAGGTTGCCGACCGTTTCCGGTTCGTCCCAAAAGAGATAATGCTCTTGCCAGGCGCTGAAGTTATCACCGTAGTAATTGTATCTTGCAGGGATATTCGTGCTGTCATCTAGTCCGATCAGGGGTGCAGGTTTGGTTGGGACGTCCCAAGATTTAAGTGACACGATAAAGCTACTACCACCGCTGTCGTAGGTATGATTGATGGGAATGCTATACCAACCTGCCTGATCGATCTGGAGTCGAAACGTTTTGGTAAACTCCAGAATATCGGAAGGCGCGTTATTAAGCGGTTTTTCGATCCTGACGAAGATTGGAAAATTAGAGCTGCTACCATCTTGTGGCTCCAGGTAAACATCCACGCTGTCTATACGCAGTGGTGATTCAGTCGGATCAAAATCTAAACGCACGGCCAAAGTACGTCTTCCGCTAAACTCATCAAATGCGCTGCCAAGTGTGCCGCTGTCATTGGCAAGTTGGCCGACAGAGGTAGGTTCGGCTCGGGCCGGATTAAATGCTACTACGGCGAAAGTGACCAGAACGGCGAGGAGAAGAACGATAAACGAAAACGAGCGAAAATAAAGTCTTTTTGTCATGGTGAGATGAGGTGTTTTTGTGAGTGGCGCCAGGGGTAGGTGTTCTGGGAGGCGGAGGGTATTGTAAAACGAGTCTGTACTTTCGAGCAATACAGCGACTGCTGTTTGTCAGGATAGCATATGACGTGATATTTTTCTGACGCCGGAACATTGCTAGACGCAATCTCAGATGAATCCGCGCTGATCGACGATATCAGAATCACCTGCATTCATTTTATTGAACCCACTTTGAACGAGGGAGGAGCGATTATGTCAACACTGCTCATTCGCAATGCCGATCTGCTCGCCACTATGGACGACGAGCACAGCCAGATCAGCGACGGCGGTCTATTCGCTGAGAACGGTGTAATTCGGCAAGTTGGACCTACACCCGAACTGCCTTCAACTGCAGATACCATTATCGACGCCCGCAACCGCATCGTCATCCCCGGCCTGATCAATACCCACCACCACCTCTACCAGACTCTTACGAGGGCAGTACCGGCGGCGCAGAATGCCAATCTCTTCAACTGGCTGAAAACGCTCTATCCGATTTGGGCGAGACTGACGCCGGAGGCGGTGTATGTTTCAGCGAAAATCGGCCTGGCTGAAATGATGCTTAGTGGCTGCACCACCTCATCCGACCATCTCTATGTGTTCCCAAATGGTAGCCGTCTCGACGACGAAATCCAGGCTGCCACCGAACTGGGCGTGCGCTTTCACGCCTCCCGCGGCTCTATGAGCTTAGGCGAATCCAAAGGGGGATTGCCGCCTGATAGCTGCGTTGAAGAAGAAGGTGCTATTTTACAAGATTGCCGCCGTGTGATCGAGGACTTCAATCAGGCGGAGCGTTATGGCATGGTACGTGTCGTCGTGGCCCCATGCTCGCCCTTTTCGGTGACACCCGACCTAATGCGTGAAAGTGCGGCTTTGGCCCGTAGTTACGGCGTGCGACTGCATACCCACCTGGCCGAGACTCTGGATGAGGAGGCTTTCTGTCTCGAACAGTTCGGCCGCCGCCCCGCCGAATACGCTGAAGATCTGGATTGGGTGGGGGAAGACGTCTGGCACGCGCATGCTGTACATGTGAACACACAGGAGATCGGTCTCTTCGCGCAGACCGGCACCGGCGCCTGCCATTGCCCTTCCTCCAACATGCGGCTGGCGAGTGGCATTGCTCCTATCAAGGAATATCTGGCTGCCGGCGTGAAGGTCAGCCTGGGTGTGGATGGCAGCGCCAGCAATGATAGCGGGCGCCTGTTGAATGAAGCGCGCAACGCCATGCTTTTACAACGTGTAAGCGGGGATCCGGCCGGTTTGGATGCGAAACAAGCGCTGCGAATAGCCACCCGCGGCGGGGCACAGAACCTGGGCCGGGATGATATCGGATGCCTGGGGCCGGGCATGGCCGCCGATATCGCCGCCTACCGCCTCGATACCATCGACTTCGCCGGCGCCTTGCACGATCCCTTTGCGGCTCTCACTTTCTGTGGCCCGGTCAAAGCTGATTTCGTCGTCGTTAATGGTAAAATACGGATTCAAGAGGGTCAGTTCGTCGATCTCGACCTCCCACCCCTGATCCAACGCCACAATGAGATCGCGAAGGCGCTCGTGAATGGCGAACTACCGTAAACATTGGCGGAGATGGTGACCGCAACCACGCTTTTTGTAAACCGGTAAACCGGTAGACCGGGACAATTAACGAACACAACGCAACCCGCAACACGCAACACGCAACCCGCAACACGCAACACGAATCTTACTCTCAACTTGTGTCCAAACTCAAATCCCCAAGGAGTTATTCCTCATGACAACTAAAGCTGATTTTACCACGGAAGAATGGAACGACATTCTGGAAGCACCCATGACCGCAGCCATGTACATCATCATGGCTAGCCCCAGCCTCTTTGGTTCCATCAAGGAAACCTATTCGGTGGCAAAGAGCATTGCCGTCGAAGCACAGAAGTCATCGCAGAATGAACTACTCGGCGATCTGCTGGCCGAATTCAAGGATAAGGAAGCGACGAAGGAGGCCCAACCTGAGTTTTCGTCCAAAGATCCAGCCGTAATGAAAAAAGAAGCCAGCCAGGCCCTGGAAGCGGTTGTCGCTGTGCTGGATGAGAAAGCGACACCTGAAGAATCATCCGAGATTCAGACCTGGCTCTACCAGCTTGCCGTGAACACGGCCAATGCTTCTAAAGAGGGCGGGTTCCTGGGGATCGGTGCGGTGCGCGTGAGTGATACCGAAAAGACAGCGCTGGAAGAACTGGCGGGTGTGTTCCATGTCGATGTGGACTCTGAAAACGAAGCGCCAGACGAAGTGTCAACAGATTGAACCAGACAGTAGCTTCGTTGTTCGCACCGCGATATTTGCGAGCAACCATCATGCATATTTCAGTACGGTAATGGCATCCACCATGATCAACAACGACTCTAGTGCTGCAACAGGTGTCAGCGAGGGCGAAGCCAGAATCAAAGCTATCGAAGCAGATATTGCCGATCTAGAAAGTCGGTGGCCCAAACACTCCACTCCACCGGCGTTACTCATGCAGTTGGATGAGTTGGAACAAGCATTGGCTGAGGCCAACGCTGCCCTGCAAGAGAATTCAGATGGCGAATAACATCGTAACGCAGCAGGTGTTGGACGAACGCCTGTTGCTCGAAGCGGTGGATGAACTCTGCAAGAGAGATACTGATCTGGCCGGAGTTATCGAATCGTATGGGCCGCCCCCTTTGTGGGCGAGAGAAGCGGGCTTTGCCACGCTTATCCACATCATCCTCGAACAGCAGGTTTCCCTGGCATAGGCAAACGCAGTTTATACGCGCCTGCCCGAAGCTGGCACACCCCTGACGCCCGAAAGCTTT
>PIVW01000549.1 GCA_003353825.1 Chloroflexota bacterium | reverse complement strand
AAAGACGTCGTGGCGGCTGATGCTCTGATGGTTGGCTGCATCGATCACTGCTGTGAGCAAGCGCCGTTCGCTACTGCCGGTCTGGCCTACTTTGTAGTAGCTGCGGGTGGTGGCGCCGTCGGGATGGGTGACCACCGACGCCCGGCCCAGGCCATCGTAGGAGTATTGGGTTTGGGGCTGGTACTTCTGCGGTGTGATGTAGCTGTCGCCCGAGGCGCTAACGGCATAGGGCACACTCTCCGAATCGAGCCTACTCATATTATCATAGTACATGTCCGCTACGACACGTTTGCCGCTCACTCCCGATATCTCTGCCTCGACCTGGCTCTGCAGCAGTTTGCCCAATCCATCGGAGTAGGACCAGCTCTCTTGATAGGCGCCATTTGTGCTCAGGCCGTTGTCATTGCGCACTCTCTGTTTGACCATAAAGGGCAGGCTGGTATCGCTATACGCCGGATAAACGATCTCCTGGCTCGGATCATGGCCCAGGCTTTGTTCTGCGCCCGGCAACCAGGTGTTGCGCAAGCGTCCCCATTCATCATACTCGAAGGTACTAATGGCAGCGTTGGCATCCTCCACCTCTTGCAGCTTGCCAAAAATGCGGCCATTGCTATGGTTGAGGCCATCGCCGTTACTGGTTGAGCAGGCTGTAGCGTTGTCGGGGCCACTGCTGGTGTTGCCGTTGATGCCGTAGTAACGCGATTTGATTTCATGCCCTAGAGCATTGCGTTCGCACACTGGCAGTGCTTTCAGAGTAGAATCATAGAAAGTGCGGGTGCTGTTGTCGTTGGCGTCGGTCACTTTATAGAGGTTGCCGTTGGACCAGTAATCATAGTAGCTGTCTTGCCACAGATTACTTTGCGCAGTCTGCACTCGTTTCAGTAGACCCACTGTAGGCGCCATGTTGTGGGTGCTGTTACCGTCGTACCAGAAGTATGTTCGCTTGAGGCCCGTGCCTGTGTTATAGCGCTTGGTATATAGCCCTTGATAGGCCAAACGGTTGAGGATCCACCTGTCTAAGGAAGGGTAATATATATTGACTTGGCTGCGGTAGGGATCAGACTTCCAGCCAGAGTCACTCCACTCATGGTCCCGGATTTCGGTTAAGTTGCCATACTGTCCACCATTCTGCCAGTAGGGCTGGTATAGGAACTTCTGCTGCATGAGCCCTTGCCCATCCAGGTAGCTCTTTTCTTCTTTTTTGTACACAAAGCGACCACCACTGGGCAGGTCGGTTGTGATGTAATCCCACTCACTTTCCGTTCGACTCAATTCCGTCGTGCCATCCAAAATCCTGATTTTTTTGACGCGCCCTGCCATTTCATCAATAGTTCCACCGCCGACATCCTCCTCACTCGTATAGAAGTGATGTTCCTCGACCACGCCGTCCGGCCGGATGACGGACATTTCTTCGAAGCCTCTGGCCAGTCTGTCGTTATCCTTGTCGCTCGTATCCCAGTCGTTGATATCGTATTTGTAATTCCACTCCGCCACAGCTTGTTCGTTTATACCATCGTAAAACCTCATTTGCTTAACTATTTTGCCCTGAGGGTTTGGGTCACCACCAGATATACCGCTGGCCGAGAATTCGACCCGCCCCCCAAGTGCGTTTGTGATCTTCTGCAGGAAATGGTAATGCTGTATTTCCGAGGTCCTTCCGGAGTAAACGAAGCGGGTGCTGCGGGGTTGGCTGTTCTCATTGGCGCCTTCGATAACCGAATCCAAATTCAATAGCCTTTGCGATCTCGCTGTGTCTTTATTGCCCCCCTCGACGTTCTCCAAGTCGTAATACCGTACAAGCTCACCACCCACCGTCACTTTGACAAAGTCCAGTTTCACTTCGGTATACAAACGCCAGATATTGTCTTTGTCAAAGCTATCCGGCCTGTCTGTACGATCCTCATATTCCAGTGCCACTTCAACAGTCCCGCCATTGTAGCTTATTCTTTTCAGTCTCATCGCCCGGTAATATTTATTCATAGTTGAAGAACTATCTGGCAGGCAGCCCGATGGACCCTCTGTTTCTCCTTCCGTAGCCCAGGTATAGTTGATGGTGTTTCCCAAAGTGTCTCGCACTTCGATCAGCGGCACACGTACCCAGTGATCCACCTTCCGCCACTCATCACCGTTACCCTGTTCAGTACAATCCCAGGTGAATACAACGCCGGTAGGGGTTGACATACCAAGGTGAATTTCGGCTCTGAAGGTGTACTGGGTACCGTCAGGGGTCGTCACCAGCCACTGTTGCCAACTGGGGTCTCCAAAGTAGACATCTCCGCTGTCTCCACTCTTTTCAATGCGTAAAAATGGGTTTTCCTTGGACCAATATGTGCCACTGTTCTCCTCTATCGAGTATGTGACGCCCCCAAGTGTCATCGTCCGCGTTCCGGTTTTCGGGTTATAATAGATTTGATCGGCCCCGCTGAGACGCCAGCCATGTCCCACGTAGCTGTAGTGCCCCTTATGTGTGTTGTGCTCACTGCTGTTATAACTCAGGCCCAATTGCGGGGTCAGTCCTCCTTGTCCGGAGGGGAGACTAAAACCATACTGATAGTTGATCGTTCCTGTAAACAGTGAGGGACGCACACCCAAAATTCTATCCGATTCCTCTGTTACATAACCCCCTTCAGTGGCGCCGACTGCAAATATGCTGAAATGATCTGTTTCTGCTGTCAAAACACCCCGTTTCTTGTCTAACGTGGTCTTCAGTTCTATCCACTCACCATATTCATCATCCCACTCATCATACTCATCATCTAGATAAAACAGGCGTCCCAGACCTGATTCCCATATCCCTTTTTCTTCACGAGCATAGAAGTAACTGATAGCGACAGTTTGTTCCAGTTGATGCACCGAAAAACCGGTCTTTTTGTCGACTGCGCTCAAATCAAAAGCAAATCTGAGGTTCTCTGGCAGCTCGAAATCCTGTTTGGCCGGATTATAGCTAATCCGCCCGTCGTTTTTCAGCGTGCCTGGAGGTATTTTTACCTCCACTCTTTTGTCCTCAGACCGCAACCATCCCATTTCATCAGGCGCCAATACTACTTCGTTTTGTCGGGGTGATGCAACCGTCACAGCAACTGCTGAATCGAAAGTATGTTCACCCACAAACGCCGAAACTACATTCGAGACCTCTTCCCCCATGTTCCGTCCCTGAACCCTCGCCCTAAACGTACGCCGCTGTAACTCTCCTGCAGCCAGCACATCGAGTTGCCAGTTCAGTTGTTTGGCCGCAGCATCATAGTTCAAACCCGGCTCTGCTGATTTCTGAACGTAGACCAATCCTTCTGGCATTCGATCTTCTACAATTATTGTCTCGATGGGATCTACACCATAGTTGCGTAAGGCGATGGTATAGGTGATGACTTCACCCGGAGCTGCATCTAGAGGTCTCACCCACATCGTCAGTTCCAACGCGGGCGGCCCTTCCATGGGGACATCGGGGACATCGTCCACATCGGCGCTTTTTTGGGGCGGCGTCTGAGCTTGCTGTTCGTTCACCTTGACAGCACTCTCTCGCTCCGCCGTTTTTACCGAGCCCAAATGTGGCACCGCACCCAGCACCGGCGACACCGTACTCAGCAACAAACTGACAATAATCAACACATAAACAACAAAGGTCCTTTTACGGGGGGGGG
>PIVW01001234.1 GCA_003353825.1 Chloroflexota bacterium | reverse complement strand
GAGATGTCGGCATCTTCCTTGATGGCTTGAGCGACTGCGTCGCGCATTGCCTTGGAGATTGCCAGGTTGTTGTCGGTGTCACCAGCGATGTATGTCTCGGGCATAGTGACGGGAACGCCTAACCATGCACCATTAGGTGAACGGTCGCCGAGTTCCTTACCATTGACGGTCAGTTTGGCGTATACAACGTCGCCAGCAACCAAAGAGGAAGGGATGGCAACGCCATTGTCCTTGTTGGCAGCAGGGCTGAATGCCAATTCCTGAATCACACCAGGTGTGCCCACACGTGTTACACGCAGGTCAGCCTGAGGAGCGTTCTGGAAGAATGCTTTTACAGCGTAGTATGAGGTGAGCTCTGGACCACCGAGGGTGGGAAGAGTTCCGATAAGGTTTTCGTACTCGTTTAACGAGTTGATTGCGATAGCACGGTTATAGGGAAATACAACCGTAGAACTTTCATCAGGTGCATCAACCAGCATGTATACTGTGTTGAAGGAAGCACGCCCTGCTTGTGAAGCAATAGCGCCTTCATAGATAAAGGTTCCTGGAGCGCCACCGCGTCCAGAAATGATGGCCATTTGGATTTAACTCCTTGTTCTTTATATTGATAGGGCTGATGGCTTCCAAAGACTCCATCCGTGGTCGCTGGTTCTTGTTTTCGAACTGGCGGCCTATCAACCACGACTTTTGTTATTTAGTCGTTGATTCGACGTTCAATGGGCAACTATGCCCTTTGTGTGTCGGCGTCTGCTTGTGGGGAATCCAGGGAGAACCCATTGGTTCGGTCAGGACTCAGTAACGCCATAGCAGTATATTCACCTAAACGATTTGCGTAGTCAACGGCATTGTCCCAAGGGAAGATCCCTGTTTGCTGTGACTCCGCCTG
>PIVW01001233.1 GCA_003353825.1 Chloroflexota bacterium | reverse complement strand
TTTTGCCCTCATAGTCATTGTAACCCTGCGTAGCTCTCGTCACTGCGTCGGGCGCTACATTCGCTTCATTAGCTCCATTCGCTACATTGACACTTTCCTCCAACAAATAGCAGCCGTTCAGCAAAAGAAAGAATATCCCATACCCGATATATTTCCGTTTCATTTCTTCTCGATTTCGGCGGTCTACGGTTTGACTAACTCTATGCCTGAGCCTGTGCCTATATTGCCGCTATAGGCTTTGTCGATTGGATTGTTCCAGTGTTCGTGGACTCCCAAACTGACCAGGGGCACACCATCGCCATCGGGGTCGTAGCTCGTCCCAGAAGGCGGATTGTGTGCCGAGGCCGCTTCGTGCAAGTAGTTGTCGACTGTGCCATAGACGTTCTCCTGGGTAGGTTCGGTGCGCAGAAAATCCAGACAGACCGACTCGATGGCAACGCCGTCCTGGGAGAGGAAGAGACTAGAGGGCCAATCGCCGTTAAAGGGGGGCGATTGAAAGCGGTGCCGGGCTTCGAGATGGTCGTTTTCCATGCCGGTGGCGTAGAGGCCGTCGACCATAAAAAGTAGCGTCTTCTCCCCTAGGTGTTGGTGGCCCATCAGATCCACTATGGGATTGTAGGTGCCCATGGGACGCTCGTAGGACTCCCATCTGCGGTTGCCAATTTTGTAATCGTGTACGGCAATGTAAGGGTGGAGCCCGGCAGCTTGAGGTGCTGTTTGCCAGGGGATGCCACCTCGGTCTGCTCGGCTGACCGATATGGAGCCAAAGTGATTTTTGGCGCAAAAGGAGACACCCACCAAGCGGTGGCCTTTGAAATTGCCCACATTGATCACATATTCGGCTTGTGTGACACAACGGGGCAAAAATGTGGGATTGCCACCACCTT
>PIVW01001232.1 GCA_003353825.1 Chloroflexota bacterium | reverse complement strand
AAAACCCCATATACAGTACAGATCGAAAATGACCTGCTATACTTTCGCGCAACTGTGCGAAACTTGCGAGAAGAAACGTCTGCGCAGCACAGAAAAATCACGCGCAAAAAAATACTTCGCACATATTATCCTCGCACACATTCGCGCGACTTGCCCACGGTAACTGCGAGGCAATCGAAGAACCGATTAAAGGAACAATGCGGGACATGGCCGAGGCGAAGAATACAAACAAACCAATTAGCAGCCTGAGCCTACGAACTTCGCTCAAGTCCACGGATACCGCAATCAGCTGTCGCCCGGGGCGATCCACATTTAAAGGCTTCGTCGATATCCAAATTTCGAATTTAATATGCATCCGTCGATGCGACGGATCATCCGTGGATAACAGGGCACGTGGAAGACCATATTCACACCTTTCCACTAGCCAGTGCTGGCGCCGAGAAGGCTTTTGATGGCTGACGGCCCCTCCCCCACCCCGAGAGCCAGCTAGCACGTGTCAGAGCTCTCTGAACCGCACCAGTTCAGCGATGGTCACGACTGATTAAAATACGCACTGTCCCGTCGCTTTGGTTACGTCAACATTCAGCTGAATTATCAGCGCCTGTGCCCTCTTTGATTGATAGACGAGACACTTGAACATCGCCAATACCGGGCCGCAGTCGGCGATCACAGATTCGTCAACTCCACCCACATAATATTTATAGCACATGAAGTATGACTGAAGTTTTTTACGTGGGAACCTCCCATCACCGCGGCCACTATAAATACTACTCATAGTCAGCCAGCCACTCATTTAAATATCAACGGATGTACTTAATGAATCGTTGCTAGGCAACGAGAGATCTGAGCCAGCTGTGCTCGCCCCAGAGAGGAGAGGGGGGGGGGGGG
>PIVW01000548.1 GCA_003353825.1 Chloroflexota bacterium | reverse complement strand
CTTGGCTGAATCACGGATAGTGTCAAGACGGTGGGCGATCACAAAGCTGGTTTTACCTTCCATCCGGCGTTGCAGACCTTCGTTGATCAGTTTCTCTGTGCGGGTATCGACATTGCTGGTGGCCTCATCCAGGATCATCATTTTGGGTTGGGCGACCATGGCCCGGGCAATGGTGATCATCTGGCGTTGGCCTTGGCTGAGATTGGATCCTCGCTCTGTGAGCATGGTCTCGTAGCCCTGCGGCAAGTTCGTGATAAACTCGTGGGCATTGGCCTGCTTGGCTGATTCGATGCATTCCTCTTCGGTGGCGCCTTTACGGGCATACTTGAGGTTGTTCATCACCGTGTCCGAGAAGAGGAAGGCCTCTTGCAGTACGGTACCGATGCTCTCTCGCAGGCTGACCTGGGTGAGCTTACTCAAGTCCTGGCCATCGATGTAGATCGTGCCGCTATCGACATCGTAGTAGCGGGTGAGGATATTGATAATGGTCGATTTACCGGCGCCGGTGGGGCCACAAATACCGATCTTCTGGCCCGGCTTAGCTACGAAGGTATTGTGTCGCAAGATCTTACGTCCCGGCACATAACTGAAATCGACATCATCAAAATCGATCTGGCCACCTTTGAACTCGTAGTCCGTGGCCTCTTCGGCATCCCGAACCACAGGCTCTTCATCGATGATGCTGAAAGCACGGCGGCCACCGGCGATGGCGTTCAGAGTCGTGCTGGTGTAGTTAGCGATCTCAGATAGCGGGCTGGCGAGCAAAGCTGCATAGGCCATGAACGCCGTCACGATTCCCAATGTGATCTCCCCGGCCAGCACCATAAAAGCCCCCGCGACCAAGACGATGACGATTTGCATGAGCGTAAGAGATTGGGTCAGGGGGTACTGCAAAAGGGAGGTGAAGAATGCCTGAGTGCCGACATCGTAGACGCCATCTGCCAGGAGTTCATTCACTTCATCGGCCCATTCCTGGCGGCGGGCGCTACTGATCACCTTCTGCCCGGAAATGGTCTCTTCCTGGAAGCCACTGAGCTCGCCCAACTCCTCTTGCAGCTTATTGAAGGCAGGCGTGGCAATGCGCTGAATAACGGCGGTGAAGATCAGCATGACCGGCACGATTAACAGAGCGACAATGGCCAGACGCCAATCCAGGATGAACATCACGATGATGATCAGCAGTATCTGGATGATGGCCCGAATGATCTGGGCGGCGGCAGTCTCGTAAAATAGTGAGACGACTTCGGTATCATTGGTTACGCGACTCATCAATTCGCCAATGGGCTGGCGGTCAAAGAAGTTAAGCGAGAGCTTCTGCATATGTGTGAAGAGATGAACCTGCAGCCGGTACAGGCCGCGAGTTGCCAGGTCTGAGAACACTCGCTCCGCAAAGAAACTGAACACCAGATAAACGATACCGGCAATGATGGCCAGAATTACCCACTGCATCAGGTCTTGCACTGTTCCGTTTGGATCGCTAACGACATTGATCGCCAGGCCTGTAAAAGCGGGAATCGTAATCAGGCCCAGCAAACCGATGGTGCGTAAGACCGTAGCCCAGACGAAACGTGAGCGTTGCTCACCTCCAGCCATGTAACCTAACAACCTGCCCAATACCTTTGAGGTGTCATCCTTTGCAGATGCAACCTTTTCAGGGTTCTGTTCCATTTCCAAGGTTTTTGCGCTTGCGGTTGTCGCCGTCATGACACCACCTCCATGTCCAGCCCCGCCGTTATGCCGGCGCCAAGCTGCGATTCGTAGATCTCTTGATAGAGTGTGCTACTGTTCAACAATTCCTCGTGATTGCCCATCGCCACGATCTCCCCATTTTCCAAGAGGACGATCTTGTCGAGATCGATGACGGCGCTGATACGTTGAGCCACATACAACGTGGTGACATTGTTGGTGAATCCGGGAATGGCCTCCTGCACCCGCCCCTCGGTCGCTGCATCCAGAGCACTGGTGCTGTCATCCAAAATCAGTACCCTGGGCAGTGTCGTCAGGGTGCGTGAGATGGCCAGACGCTGCCTTTGTCCACCGGAGAAGTTGTAGCCACGTCGCGCCACAGGCGCCTGCCATTGCTCGGGTAAATTCATGATGAAGCCAAAAGAGTCTGCCGCCCTGGAGGCGTCGATCATGATATCGTCATCTGCCTCGGGATTGCCAAATTTGAGATTGAAGCGAACATCTCCCTGGAACAGCAGGGCCTCCTGTAAAGCGATGCCGACGATTTGCCGCAGATTGTCCTGAGGGATATCCCGTACATCCACACCGTCGATGGTGATACGACCCTCTGTGACGTCGTAGAAGCGGGCGATGAGGTTGACCAGGGCGGATTTACCGGCGCCGGTCGCTCCCAAAAAGCCGATGCGTTCGCCCGGTTCGATGGTCAGGTTGATGTTCTTCAATGCAGGTGGATCCAATTCTCCATCGGCGCGGTGGAAGGCGAAAGTGACGTTGTCGAAGACCACCCGCCCTTTGATCGCCCCAGTCTCCTGAGCCTGCGCCTCGGCCGTATCCAGCACGGCCGGTTCCTCATCGTACACTTCGAGAATACGCGCTGCTGAGGCATCGCCGCGTAGTACGAAGGGTACGACAATCGCCAGCATAGCCAGAGGGGCAACAACCAACGAGAGATACTGTGTAAAGGTCACCAGTTCACCTACGCTCAAACCGGTATTGTTGACGACTTGAATACCGCCGACACCGATGGCAATGGCAATGGATAGCTGAGCGACGCCTGTCAACATCGGGGAGAGAAACGCAACCCGGAACGCTGCCTGGTAGGCCGGTTTGCGCATGTCATCGGCCCGCCCATCGAATCGATTGATCTCGTATCCTTCCTGCACAAAAGCCTTGACCACGCGTACGCCGGCCAGATTCTCTTGCAGGGTATTGTTTAGCAAATCGAGTTTTTGCTGGCGCTGGTCATAAGCCTTGAAGACGACGGGGACGAGCAGGACCATAGCCCCAAGAACGACGACGAGCACAACCACCAATATCCACAACAGGCTGGGAATGGTGAGGGCTGTGAGGATAAATGCAATAAGTACGATGAAAGGGGCGTACAATGTGAGAATGGTGGCATATAGCACCGCATTCTGCACATTCACCACATCGGCATTGAGCCTGACCAGGAGATTGCCCGTGCGGAAGCGATCGAAATTGGCAAAACTGAAGGTCTGGATTTTGCGGTAGAAGTGAACCCTCAGCAGTCTGGCTGTGCCTTGTGAGAAAAACACCGCCAGTCCAGCCGCACCGGCCAGGGCGAAGCCGGAGATCAGGGCTAAGACAAACATCACCAGGCCGGTTTCGAGAATCACTGCCGGGTTCTCTGCGATGATGCCTTCGTTGATAATGCGCTGGTTTAGCGTAGCCACGCCGATCATGGCCAGGGCCGAAATCAGTACCAGCACTTGGGATGCGATAAGCCTTGCCCTGTACTTTCGGTATAGGAATAAGACCCTGCGAAAAGATCTTAGCATTTGCAAAAAGCCTCCTGAGGAGAGGGGAATTAAGTTACAGGTTGATACCTATTGTGCAGTAATTCCCGTTTTGAGGTCAAATTTCTTCGGTTGTAAAATCGGGAGAGGTAGCACTCGCCTTAACAAAGCATTTTCTGGATTCAAATGGTAGGAATCAAGGTCAAAGAGCTCAGT
>PIVW01001231.1 GCA_003353825.1 Chloroflexota bacterium | reverse complement strand
GAGGCACTTGGGGTTCAATCTGATATCTGTGAGTTTTGGGGTAGTTTTGACGATGCCGGCGATCTGAGCGGTGTGCTCATGCGCTACATGGATGGTTGGAACATCGCCGATGGGTTGGGTTGTGACTACACTGGTTTTGGGAACATCATAGATAATCACCCCGCCGGCGCCGCCCGCCTACAAGATAACCCTCGCTTTATCGACAGTTTTAAGCCTTATCTCCAACACTACCATGCTACGGCAAATGTCTCCGAGCAGTTATGCTGGCTCGATCCCGCTGATCTCGATCCGACCAGCAAATCCTGGCCCGTGCGCGGCGCCACCCAAGCAGATTTCGATAATCTCTGCCGTTTCTATGGCGACGCCGAAGATATGACCCGTTCGCCCCGTGGGGTGCAACGCCCACTACAAGATACACGGGTATTTGTGGTTGAGATCGAAAACCAAATCGTCAGCTCGGTATTGACCAACGCCGAGACCAGGACTCATGCCATGATTGGTGGCGTCTACACCCCGCCGCAGTATCGTGGCAATGGCTATGCCAAAACTGCCATGGTCGCACTCTGTCAATCACTTATCACCGACGTATTGCAACCGATTCTCTATTACCAAAACCCCCGTGCCGGTCACATCTATCGTAGCTTGGGCTTCAAAAACCTGGGCGTTTGGCGATCTGTTCGTCTGGCGCGAGATGAACCTGCTGGCGAACCCGGCACGACATAGACCCCACGATCTGTGCCCTGATTGTGCACTGCCAGAAATACTGAACTTACTGAAAACTCCGGAAAAGTCTAAAACGGCTGCTCGCACCTTCGTATACAGGGGGTTTCGCTCGTCCGCACCCGTGTAAACGGGGGCAAAAAACGGCTCAAAAAAGTCTTCCAGAGTTTT
>PIVW01001230.1 GCA_003353825.1 Chloroflexota bacterium | reverse complement strand
TCAATAACTTGGGGGAACTAACCCGTCCACGAAGGTGGACGTTCGGCGTAGGTTCGTAGAACCCCGCCCCCAGAGCCCGAATTCATTCGGCGAGTGCCCCGGAATATTGAGAAGATACCGTTTGATAGAGTAACAGATGTTTTTACTTTCATACCACAAACATACCCCGCGCAGGATGTATGGTTAATATTTCCAACACGTTGCCTCACGAATCGTTGGCGCTGATCATCCAAGGGTGAGGTGCATCCGGCGTCTGGTAGACACCATGCATAGGCTCGGGTAACAGCTTTGCCAATTCCTGCATTGCCATATCCGTAATAACGGCTTCCGACTTGCGTCTATGGGTGTTCTCTGGAATACTGATCTGGTAAGGTACCCCATAACGGATGTGAATCAGGGGACGTTTCAAACGGCGATAGCTGCGAGGAAAGTCTGGGGTGCCCCAGATTGCGATGGGTTGAAGCGTAGCATCTGTGTGTCGGACCATCATGCCTAATCCTTTCTGGGCAGGCTTCAACGAATGGTCAGATTTGTTGCGAGTACCCTCAGGCGCGATCAGAAGTGCATAACCTTCCTCTAGAACCGCCAATCCCGCCCTAACGGCAGCGATGTCCACCGAGGTCCTATCCACGAAGATAACACCGAACCACTCCACCAGTTTACCAATGACAGGACCCGACGCCAACTCTCGCTTGGCCATAGGCACTGTGTACCGAACAGCTCTGAGCAAGCCTACGATTATGAAGGGATCGAGGTAATGAATATGATTATAGTAGAGGATTACCGGCCGATCCTTTGGCAATCGCTCTAATCCCTGGATATCGATCCTGAGCAGAGTTCGAATCAGGAAAATCAAGACCAAAGCCCAGATCCGTCTTCCCCAGCGGCGGTC
>PIVW01000547.1 GCA_003353825.1 Chloroflexota bacterium | reverse complement strand
GAGACGCAGGTAGAAGAGAAGGCAGCCCGAATTGACTACCTTGAAGAGCAATTAGCCAAATGATACAGTTTGGGAGGGTAAATAAGTGAAATACTTCGGCAAGCGACCTCCGGTCGTAGATCAGCATATGTCTTTGGTTAGGAACCTGTGATTGTCTAGCCTACAGTCATGCAACTATAACTCACCAACCCATGACAAAATCCGTGAAATCCGTGAAATCTGAGAAATCTGTGGTCCTGTGGTTGTCTTTATAAGCGGCTGCTTCGACATGCTCCACACCGGCCATGCCGAGTTCTTCCAGGGCGCCGTCGCCCTCGGCGACCAACTCTACGTGTCCTTAGGCTCCGACCAGACCGTCTACGACCTCAAAGGCCGCCCGCCCATCAACTCTGAATTACGCGCCATCCAGCCCGACATCTTTGTGGTGAATGAAGATGGCAACACACCTGACAAGCGCAAACTGGTGGAAAGCCTGGGTATCGAGTACGCGGTGCTGCAACGCACACCCCATGACGGCTTCCTCCCCCGCTCCACCACGGATCTGCGCAAGATCGACTAACTGCCCTACCGCATCGACCTGGCCGGCGGCTGGCTTGACCAATCCTTTGTCTCTAAGCATTTTCCCGGTTCTGTTATCGCCCACACCTACAGCATACGGTTGTTCCTGCGCTCGGGAAATCGGTAGGATTTGCGTAATGATAAGTTGTAAATCCGTGGTGGCTACGATATACTTTTCGTCAGAGATAATGGAAGTTCGTAATGCCCAAAAAAATTCGCGAACTCAAGTCAATGCTACTTAAAGCTGGATATGTACAACGCGCTGGCAAAGGAAGCCATACAGTGTGGTCTCACCAGGACTTGCCCGAAAAGATCGTTCTTTCAGGGAAAGATGGCAATGATGCAAGGCCTTATCAGGAAAGAGATGTGTTGGCTGCATTGAAAAAACTGGAGAGACAGGATGAATAATCAATTTAGTCTGTTAATCGAATGGTCCACGGAAGATAGGTTGTATGTGGTTACCTTTCCTGAGTTTCCTGGCAGTCACACACATGGCATAGCCTATGAAGACGCTGTTAAGCAAGGTCAGGAAGTGCTGGAGTTGCTAGTGGAGACTTACCGGCAAGAAGGCAGACCTTTGCCCGAACCCGCCGAATTTCGATATGCTGTGGCATAGACGCTTTGGCCAGTCAAAGCAGCATGCAGGGGCACGGGTTTTCTACGATAGGTGGTATAGGATTGCTGCGTAAAGATCGAATGCATATCGGGATGTGAGAGGATTTTGTTCAAATCTGAGCAATGATAGAAACAGCGATTTTTAGTCGCCGCTCAGCGCCAGGCCCCGAAATCTAGGATCGAACTTTGGTATGACCAAAAAAGTCTTTATTAGCGGCTGTTTCGACATGCTCCACGCCGGCCATATCGAGTTCTTCCAGGGCGCCGCCGCCCTCGGTGACCAACTCTACGTGGCTTTAGGCTGCGACCGTACCGTCTACGACCTCAAAGGCCGCCCGCCCATCAACACCGAAGCCGAACGTTGCTTCATGGTGCAAAACGTGGGTTGCGTGCACCAGGCCCTGATCTCCGGCGGCTGCGGCTATCTCGACTTCGAACCGGAATTACGTGCCATCCAGCCCGATGTTTTTGTGGTGAACGAGGACGGCAACACCCCTGACAAGCGCAAACTGGTGCAGAGCCTGGGCATCGAGTACGTGGTGCTACAGCGCACACCTCACGATGGTTTCCTAACCCGTGGAGGATCCTCACAAGCTGGCTTACATTCTCTTCTGTTGCGACAACCCGCCTGGCCCTGAGGAGATCTCCGGGGTCCATGACACGATCCGCTGGTCTTCCCCGGTCTGGATCGGAGTAAACGATTGAGAACGGCATTCGCTCACGGCGCGGCGTTCATCATGAACAACCCCGGTCCCAGTAAAACTTACTGCCGCAACAGAAGCATTATCCTCAGCGGAGAAGAATCTCAGATGACACAACTTGCGCAGATAGGAGGGCAATATTCCGTCGGTGTTTGAGAGTAAGACTGTGTGGGACATGAGCAAGCGCAATACCTCGACAAGCGACCTCTGGTCAGCCGCTCAGCACAGGCGGCCAGCCGCGGCAGAAGACTGATATCAGCCGGGCGTGGTTCGGCTTCCAGAGCCAGACGTCGTTCGAGGACTGGTTGCGGCGGACTAGTGAGTGGTGCTTGACGAATCGTCATAACAAGGGCATGATTCTTGCGTTCAAGCAGGTGATACCCTTCTCCAATGATCTGGTGCGTTGGGTAGTGCAGGGGTCGAGAACGAGACGATCTTGTTGTCAACAAACATACCTTACTGTATCATTGGCGTATTTCTACTAGGAAAGGAGATTTCCTATGCAACCAGCAACCCAACCCTACACGACTGAAAGAATCCTCATTTCCCTGGGCTATCCCGATCCGATGGTGGCCGCTCGCCAGCAGGCGCGGATGATTTTGCTAGGACGTCGGTCTCGGCACCAGGCAGAGATCCGGAGAATGGAGGCCCGATGGAGCTTGACCCTGGAAGAGATGCGCCAACGCTATACGGCTCGAGACAGTGAGGATATCGAGACCGACGACGATTACGTTCAGTGGCAGTGGTTTGCTGACGCCATAAACATGATCGATGCCCAACTGGCTGTGCTTGCTAAACCGTGAGCCATGCTTGAGCTGTTTGACACGTTTGCCTCGCTGTTCAAATCCTGGCGTGTGGTCCGCTACGAGCAGGAGGGCGAAACGTACATGCTCCACATTTCTGCCTGCCTGCAAGATGGCAGCAAGTTGGAGTTGCGTGACTATCTCTTTGCCGACAGCAGCCGCAAATATGCTTATCAGTGGACGGAAGTGGACGGAAGTCTGCGACGCCGGTGGGATAATGCGCCTCACTGGCCGGACATTGTCACGGCGCCGCATCACGTACATTCGCCTAACCAGCAGATACCGACAGCGTCCACCATCACCAACTTGGAGGACCTGTTGGCCTGCCTCGCCAAATCAAGCCGGCGCGAATTGTGAGGGGGAATGCCGAAAGCCGCAAATGGATTTTTCGGAGCACGTATTTGTGACGTGAAACGCCCAGCTCTGCAATCACCCACGCCGCCTTCGGTGATAGGCGTTACCTATGTCACGGGCTTTTTGGGATTTGAGGTTCCTGGTAGAGTTGAGCCTGTCTCGGCTCGAAGGGACGGGTCGAGGACGCAAATACGTCAGGACGCTAATGATTCGTTTGAAAATGGCGTCATTACTGGCGTGATTAGGTCTGAATGAACGGAACCACAGATTGTACAGCCTCGTCCTGAGCGTGTCGAAGGGATGACACAGATTAATATACAAATAGAAGAAATCTGAGAAATCTATAGTTAGAAATCTGTGGTTCTGCAACCTACAGTCATGCAACTATACCTCACCAACCCATGACGAAATCCGTGAAATCTGAGAAATCTGTGGTTGTCTTTATCAGCGGCTGCTTCGACATGCTCCACGCCGGTCATATCGAGTTCTTCCAGGGCGCCGCCACCCTCGGCGACCAACTCTACGTGGCCTTAGGCTCTGACAAAACCGTCTACGACCTCAAAGGCCGCCCGCCCGCCAACAGCGAAGGGTTGTCAAGGGGAGCGTTGCTTCATGTTGCAAAACGTGGGTTGCGTGCACCAGGCTCTG
>PIVW01000546.1 GCA_003353825.1 Chloroflexota bacterium | reverse complement strand
AGCTGGCCAGGAATGCGATCGCGATAAACAGTACGCCCATGATCAGCAGGGCGGGATGCTTCTTGGTATAAACCATGTTCTTTCCCTACACCTTGAACTGGCGAGACAGGGACGTAGGTTAAACAATTCCCCCCGTAGACCGCGCCACCAGAACCGCCCACTGTGAAATCACCCATATAACCGAAGTCTAGCATGGGCTAGCGGCCAAGACAATATAATGCAACCATATTGCGAAAATCCTGTTGATTAAATCAAAGGTTTTGTGTTTGAATAAAAATACCTGCCGGTATGGGCAATGCCTGCCGGCATGGGCATCTGTTTTGCAGAACGGTGAACAGCGCTGGAACTTCAGCGGTCTTCCTCCAGCCCAAGAGTCAAAGGCTAGCGGTATTCTCATACACCGAAGACGCTAGCGTCCGCGTAGCGTCTGAGGCAAGGCCGACGGCCGCCGGGCGAAAGCCCGCCCCCGCGGAGGCGTTTTTGCGGTAGCAAAAACTGCCGTGAGCGCGACAAATACCTGCCGGTATGGGCATCTGTTTTGCAAAGCGGTGAACAGCGTTGATCCCTCAACGGTCTTCCTCCAGCTACAGAGTAAAAGGCTAGCGGTATTCTCATACACCGAAGACGCTAGCGTCCGCGGAGCGTCTGAGGCAAGGCCGACGGCCGCCGGGGACACTAGCGTCCGCACCCGCGTAGGCGTTTTTGTGTTAGCAAAAACTGCCGTGAGCGATATAAACAACTGCCGGTATGGGCATCTGTTTTGTTGACTTGTGTACAGCGCTGGAACTTCAGCGGTCTTCCTATACCTGCGGAAACCGAGGACACTAGTGTCCGCTAGCGTCCAAAAACTGCCGTGAGCGATATAAACAACAGCCCGCCCAGGGTATTCATCATCACCTCCGTGAAGCTAACCTTGAGCAAGACCTACCGAACAGATGAAACCGCTGTCGGTATCCATTTTCATAGGCAATGCGTTGTCAGTTAGAGTCAGTTCGCAGACGTTGGGGGCAAAGCCCCCAGAACCACAAATGTGGGTTTGTGTTTTCTATTATTACAAAGCCCAGCCACGCATCGTATTTGTGGCTGCAATAAATGCTGGGTCAGGCCTATCGCGCTTATCTGGGGGTAGAATTAGCAACGGGCGAAGCCTTTTGCGAAAATCATCAAGGCCTCCGTCGAGTGAGGTTTTCTTGAATTCATCCGCCATTTTTTCGTTAAGGTGGATTTTGTATTTCTCATCGAATGTGATGAAGGCATGATCGTAGGATCGATGATGTAACGTACACAGAGATATGCCGTTGCTCGTTTCGTCAGTACTGTCAGGATGGGACACAGGCAGGATGTGAGCGGCGTCAAGGAGTTTCAATTGGACACCGCAGATTGCGCACTGGTGGCCGTAGGCGTTTAGTACACGGCGATTGAAGCTGATATCCCGTAGAGCTTTTTTGGTTGAAACAACAGCATACTGCCGTTCGGTAGGAACGTCACGATTGATTTCATCATCCTCAACCTCGTCGAAATCGTCACTTAATTCGTCGAGGATTCGGGTTGCTTCTGGGGATACGCCGCAACCATGCAGCACTTCCAAATTCTCGATATAGCTGCCCATGAAATCAGGACGAAAGGCAATAGCAAGCTCTCCATTTCCCTTATTGTGTAGCGCAAATCCACTTAGATGAGCTGCGCGAAGCGCTTCTTCGAAGATTTGCATGGACGGTGAAGCTCCCAAAGCACCATTATGCTTTGTGAAGTTGAAACCTGCGAAAATGCCGACTTCATCCCACCAGCCCAGAATGAGTGTTTTGCCGCCTATCTCGGGAATAAACTCTTGAACCCCTGTAGCGTTAGGAACGCCTGTGACTTGGATGCGATACTCATTCGCAGCACGAGCTGCGCCACCTCCGTGTGTTATGTTCCAGATATAGATTTTCGCCCTGTATCCTTCTCCGTTTCGATAAATTTGATATCGCGCCGGATGCTCATCTTGTGGTGACAGATGAAGGAAGCTCCAGCCGCTATCTTGAATGGCTTGCTCGACGAAACGCAGGAGTTGTTTCTTGGGGATTCTCGCCATTTTTACTCACTCGGCACGGCAGAAATCGGGGCAACGGCCTGAGGTTCGCTAGAGTCGGAAGACTTTGAGTGAGGTTCAGCCGCCTTTTTTTGGCGTTTTTGACCACCATCCGCAGGCAGTAATTCGCCGTTCTCACCATTCCAGAGAATGCCAGGGCGTGGCACTCGATAATAATTCTTTGCATCGTCCGGGCTTGTTTGTGCCTTGGCACTTTCCTCAGGAGGACGGACAAAGCGCCCCTCTGCGGTCACGCAGTAGTCATGCAGAAGCTCCATGCACGTCCACTTACGTCCCAGACGTTCACAAACCTCCCCTGTGACACAGCTCCCTCCAAAGGGGTCAATCACTACGTCATTGGGGTCGGTAAGCATTCTGATAAAATATTCGGGCAACTCAGCCGGGAACCTTGCAGGATGGGGCTTGAGACCTTTTTCCTCGCAGTATTTCAGATAGAAGGAATTACTTTCAGTGTTAGGAATCGCAATCAGATTTGGTGGGATTGCTGCGCCGTTGTCAGTGCTGAATTTATTGCTGATATCATGCCCGGAAGGCCGTTTTTTAGCTTTATAACCGTTCTTAAGCAGGGTTTTCATGGCGGGACTGTATGGTTGCAGAACCTTTTTATTGCTGGCTTTTGGCCAAGGTGTTTTGGAAAGCCACCACACGGTATTGATTGAGTCTTTCACCCTCACCCGTCGAACGGTTACCCATTCTGCAGGCGTTGGCAGACGTGACGGATTCCACCAGTAGAAATCCTGTGCGAGATGAAAACCAAACTCCTCGCAAAGCATGATTAGCAGCTTGAAATGATAGAGGCTTCGTGTTGGCTGGCCCTTATTCCATGCGCCCCCAATATCGATTACCAAGCTACCACTATCTTTCAGCACCCGGTGGAATTGCTTTGCGAAGGCCTTAAACCATACTAAATAATCGTCAGCGGCCACGTTGCCGTAGTCTTTTTGACGGACAAGCCCAAAAGGTGGGCTGGTCATAATCAGGTCAACAGAACCCTTCTTTCGTTTTGCGAGAATGTCGAGACTATCGCCCCGGATGATTTCTCCATGATTGGTCTTGAGGTGTGTTTCGTAATCATTGGGCATATGCAGACTTCTTCCTAACCACAAATGTGGGTTTGTTGTTATGTGGTTAAGCGGTGTTTTTCTCTAGCCCTTTAACGTTCCGTTCCACTTGTTGATGATCCTTTCCGTTAGCGTCCAAATAGGATCATGCCCCCATTTACGCCACAAAGCAACAACCACTAGAAGCTGAATTACGCGATCACCAATGGTCCAGACCATGTGACCATTTCTTTGAAGGTGAAGGCGTCAAACATGAGCATACTCAACCAGTAGGCGCATTGCTTCGATATCGCAAGATTTTAGTGTAGTCAAATAATCCCAACGGCCCGGGCTGTTGTTTATACCGCTCACGGCAGTTTCCACTAACGTGAAAACGCCTCCGCGGGGGCGGACGCGAGCGTCGGGCGGCCAGTCGGCCTTGCCGCGGACGCGAAGGCGTCCTTGGTTTATACCGCTCACGGCAGTTTTTGCTGAAGCAAAAACGCCTACGCGGGTGCGGGCTTACGCCCGGCGGCCAGTCGGCCTTG
>PIVW01000087.1 GCA_003353825.1 Chloroflexota bacterium | reverse complement strand
CCCGGCGATGGCATAGACCTCCATGGGTTCCATATCGAATAACCTGGCAACCTCATCCAAGGCTTCGTTGGGTAACCAGCCGATTTGGCGCTGGGTCACATAGAGTGCCGGGAGGATTGCCGAACGCGCACGGGGATACCGTGCCATCAGGGCTTGGATTTCAGAACGGGTGGAATCGGAGAGCATAAGGACGAGTGGGATTAAGATTGAGGTTCGGGGTCAGGAAATCGCAGGGCGCCTCTCTTTAGCGATCAACATCACCCAGAACGATATCGATGGTGCCGATAACGGTGACGATGTCCGAGAACAGATGACCTTTGCACATGAGTTCGATAACCTGGAGATTGGAGAAACTGGGCGTACGTACGCGACAACGGTAGGGATGAGGTCCACCGTCTGAGACAAGATAGACACCCATCTCACCTTTAGAAGCTTCGACACTGTGGAAAGCTTCGCCGGCAGGGGGGCTGAATCCTTCGGTGAAAAGCTTAAAATGATGAATGACCGCTTCCATGCTCTGATCCAGAAATTCGCGTTTGGGTGGCGCGACCTTGGGATCGTCTATGAGAAAATGGCCATCCGGGAGCCTGTCCAGTGCCTGGCGAATGATACGAACCGATTGTCGCATTTCTTCCATGCGTACCAGGTAGCGAGCGTAGCTATCACCCTCTGGGAAACAGGGGATATCAAAGTCATATAGCTCGTAACCACAATAAGGCTGGGCTTTGCGCAGATCAAATTTGACGCCACTGCCGCGCAACATAGGGCCTGTCACACCATTGGAGATGGCATCTTCACGGCTAATATAACCGATACCATCCAAACGACCGCGCCAAACAGGGTTTTCGGTGAGCATGCGCTCGTATTCGTCAAAACGTCGCAAGAGGATATCGAGCAGTTCACGCACCCGGGGCTCAAAGGCCGGGGGGAAATCTGCGGAGACGCCCCCAACGCGTAGATAGGATGTGGTCAGACGGGCGCCACAAACCATCTCGAAAAGATCGAGGATATCCTCGCGCTCTCGGAAGGCGTACATCAGTACTGCCAGCCCAGTGCCGCCTACATCCAAGGCATGGGTGGCGAGCCAGACCAGATGGCTGGCGATGCGCTGTAACTCGCACACGATCACACGGATAGCCTGCCCCCGCGGCGGTGCTTCGACGCCCAGCAATTTCTCTACCGAGAGACAGTAGGCCAGGTTGTTCTGCATGGCCGAAACGTAGTCCATGCGGTCGGTGTAATAGACGAAATCCTTGTAACGGACGTGTTCACCTTGTTTTTCGAAACCACTGTGCAGATACCCAAGATCCGGCTGAATGCCCATCACTCGTTCGCCATCGAGTTCGACGATCAGGCGCAGCACACCATGGGTGGCCGGGTGTTGCGGCCCCATGTTGATGACCATGTGCTTGCTGTCCATGCTCGCGGGCACCGGCTCAGGATGCTGCTCCATTTGCATGATCTGCTTGCCCAGATGTTCGAACTCCTCATCTTCCCAGGTCATGGTGAAGGGGACGCGTTCGCCACCTAGAGGCATATCTTTGCGCAGGGGGTGCCCTACCCAGCTATTGGGCATGAGGATGCGGCGCAGGTCGGGATGTCCCTTGTAGGTAACGCCGAACAGATCGTATGCTTCACGCTCGTGCCAGTTTGCCGCGGGCCAAATATCCGTCACACTGCGAGCGACAGGTTCATCCCCACCACCAAAAGGCACTTTCAACTGCAACAGGTCGCCTGAGCGATCCAGCGAACGAAGCTGGTAAATGCCGTGGAAGCGCGTATCTTTGATGCGCGCCTCTTCGATGCGCGCATCAAAATCGTTGCCATCCTGCAAGTTCAGACGGTCGACAACGGATAAGTCGCTCAATAAGTCGTAGAATAAATCAGGCGTATCGCGCAGAAATAGGCCTACATCATGTAATGCGTCGGCCTTGATGGTGACGATGGGGGTATCTCGGTAGATTGTGCTTTCGAGTACAGCTTCGGGAAAGGCTTCGCGCAATGCGCCAATGGGGTCGGTCATGGATGGCGGGACTTCAGAGAGGGTAGTCGGTACGTGCAGCGGTGCAAGGCTGGCGGTTATTCAGGCAGTGACGGCAGATCAGAGAAAGCGGAGGCTACGATGATCTCCGGTGTTTTCGTGTGGTCGGTCAGTTTCTCTTGATCGATTTTTGCCTGCAATTGAGTCAGGGCGTACAGTAGGGCTTCAGGGCGAGGTGGGCATCCGGGAACATAAACATCGACGGGGATGATCTTGTCTACACCCTGCACGATAGCGTAGTTGTTAAAAGGCCCACCGGCACTGGCGCAGATACCCATAGCAATCACCCATTTGGGTTCGGCCATCTGATCGTAGAGCCGCTTGATCACGGGCGCCATCTTGTTGCTCACCCGACCGGCGACGATCATCAGATCCGCCTGGCGGGGCGAGCCGCGAAACAACTCGCTGCCGAAACGAGCGATATCATGTCGCGCCGTGCCCGCCGTGATCATCTCGATAGCGCAGCAAGCAATACCAAACAGCAACGGCCAAACCGAATTTTTGCGACTCCAGTTGACGGTAGACTCCAGGGTGGTGGTGATAACGCCGCTGTTGGAAAGGTGAGATTCAAGGCCCATAGATTGGGTACTCCGAGTGGTATGTGTTTGTCGATGAAAATAGGACGCGTGGTGGGATCAAGCCTGCAGTGGCAAGCATCCAGTTCATGCAGTTTATTTCCTTTACTCCCACTCAAACGCTCCCTTCTTCCAGACATAGATGTAGCCGATCAGCAAGATGATGACGAAAATGCCCATCTCGATGAGGCCAAACAGGCCGAGCTTGTTCAGTGTCACGGCCCAAGGGTAGAAAAAAATGACTTCAAGATCGAAAATGATAAACAGCAGGGCAACCATGTAATACTGGACGGGAAAACGTCGTCTGGCATCAAAGAAGGGGATCATGCCTGACTCGATAGGCTCCTGCTTCATTTTGTTGGGATTCTTCGGCCCCAAAACCGATGGCAGAATGATGGCAATCGCAGCAAAGATGGCGGCGATGACAAATAAAACAAGCAATGGGAGATATTCGAGTGCCATTGATAGTAAACTCACTGGTGATATGGACTTAGGACAGAATAACATGCGCACTTACGTTCTGAATTGACTGAAGAGGTTCGCATGTTATTGAATTCTCAGTCCTCAGGGAAGCAGAGGTACAAAGTCCCGTGCATTCTATCACGAGCGAAATTTTACTGTCAATTAACCCTTAGTTTGGTCCCCTGTGGCACAATTAGGGTACTACTATTGCCCAAAGGGTTCGCCAGTTCACAGTAGGCGATTTATATCGCCGGGACCACTGTTCAGAAACACTGAAGCGCTTACTACAAACCATGTACTACAAACCATCACTCCGGCTGCACATCTTCGGGTACATCGATATCGTGCAAGATTTCTGGACCTGCATCTACCCAAATAGTTTCATCCCGATATCGATCGAAAAGAACTCGACCCCCTGTATCACCACTGACAGCCAGAAGTTCTGGGAAAGAGTGACGGTCGAAGAGAACGGGGTTGCCACGATGATTTTTTAGGTGTGGGATCACAATGGTTGCAAGCGTACGTCGATGTTCACGCACTAATCGTCGTGTGAGATCAGTAGGAAGATAGGGTTGATCCCCCAGGACAAAAAGCGCTGCTTGTGTGTTTGGAGCGCAGGCGCGTAACCCAGCCTGCATACTGGTGCTCTGACCGTGTGCCCAGTCCGGATTATAAACAAGTGTAATCGGCAATCCCTGCAATGTGGATGAGACTTCTTCGAAATAAGCGCCTAGCACGACAAAGACTTGCTGCACCGGTGTAGCTAATACTTGCTCGACCACATGTCGTAGCAGCGGTTGTCCGTGCCAATCCAGCAATTGCTTGGGTGAGCCAAAACGGCTGGATGCCCCCGCAGCCAAAACGATAGCAGCCAGCTTCCCATAGCTGGCCAGGATCGGCGGCTCATAAGCGACCTGCCCCAGCAGAACCGAAGCGACAACTGGATCAGCCGCCAACCTCGTTGCCAATGTTCGAATCAGAAGAGGATCAGGCCTGACCCCCTGCCCCTCTGATCCGGACTGCCGATCTTTAGTCTCTGATCTCCGATCTCTTTCTAATAGATCGCAACCATTTAGGAGAATATGCTGCTCGGCCCCCACCGGCGCCCCTCGCATGGGTCCTTGTGGGTGCAGAAGAAGGCGCGATACCAGAGCAGGTGTGATGAGATCGCCAGGCTTTGCATCGACCAGTCCTGTAACCAGCTCCGGCCGATGTGCAGTGTCGGGACCTAGCGGTCTACCCAACGCTGCGATATTGAGCACGGACACCAGATGCGTGGTACTGGCAGGAATCACCGGTTCACCAGGTCCCGGCGCTTTGATCGGCAAGCCCCGGCTACCGTCACCTTCAACCAGCACGACGTCGGCAAGATCATGTAACACATCGACCTGATCGGGCGCGAAGCCAAGGGCCTTTCCCTTCGTTTCGTCCAACTCGCGAACGACGAGGAGAAAAGGTGTGTTTTCGAGGGCCCTGCTTATCTCACTCGTCGTCGGGTTGACGAGATAAGCGGGGAACAGATCCAGTTGATCGGGCCCCAACCGGGTTGTGGTGGTTACGATCACGCCTAGCTCCGCTGCAGCCAACTCGCAGCCCAGGCGATGCATGGCTGTTGTTTTTCCGCCTGCGCCCACGAAAGTAATGACATCTTGCGGTTGAACACGAAGGGAAATACTTAATTCCATGTGTCCAGTACGGACCAACCGAATGCCCGAAGGACCACTGCTAAATCCTGTTCAAGGGCAGCGAACGCCGGTAATGCTCGCAATGGCGAGAAATCTTCAATGTATTCTGCCACGCGTCGTGCTTTTTGATGATATCTAAATCTACGCAACCGATGTGTGCCTAGATCAGATGCCCGTTTCAGGCGTTCGTATAATAACGTTTTTGGGTCCGGGAGTGATTCGATATCCTTGATGTCCGGTAGATGGAGTGAGTGATTGTAGGCGCGGTTTCCTGCCGCACATTTAATCGCACTCTCGTCAAAGAGTAGCCACGCCTCCTGCATACGAACAGGGATTACGCATACTGCCGGCGGTATTCCAACAGTCCTTTTTGCTGCCTCTGTAACTGCTGTGTCGATTTCTTCTACACGTTTGAGTCTTGGATCTCGTTCTGTGTCTCGATGCACGAAGAGTAGATCACATGGATAAAGATCGATTCCCCACCGAACTTTATCCGCTAACGATGGTTTGCTTGGTAGTGGTGCACGTCCAAGATCGGCCCAGTTTGGCTGGATCGCTATTTCGACCCCCAGGGTCCTAAGAAGCCATGTCAATATGGGGACAAGCGCGGCATCAGAACTGCCGTCACTTACAAGTGTGTAGCGCAATTCATTCATTCTGTCTGATCAACGCCCGGTAGAATCAACTGCAGTATGTCTGGCCTATCGATAACCCTTCGTCTACGATCTTGCTCATCAGGAGTTGAGTGATAGTCTGGATTGTCGGCAGGATTGAGATATGCCAATAGTCTGCCTCGTGCCAGTGTCGGAATATCGGGATGTGCGTGTTGACGCCATGTATCTGGAAGCCAACTGAAACGTGCGCTTTTGAATCTCCGACTTCCTTGTATCAATTCCTTCAACTCAGAAATCAACAGACTTTCATCAGGTACTTGTTTGACCACAGATGGTGAGTGCGTATTGATGATTACTTGACGAAGAGGATTGTCAATGTTAGTTGGGATTTCCGAGTCCACCGCGATGTCTTGTAGTAGTTGCAGCATTGCTGGGATGCGCTCAGGGTGAATACCATTTTCAGGTTCCTCGAGACAGATAACGCCCTGCGCGTTGGGGTCCAATGCCAAGACCGCCAGCGCCAAAAATCTTAGTGTCCCGGCAGAGAGCGACCGTGCCGGCAAGGTGGTGCCACCACGATCTTGTACCTCAAGAGTAAGAAGCTGTCTGCGTTCATCTCTATCGATTTGGACTTGCCCCACATCATCTATGAGTTCAGACAAACGCTCCGCCACTTGATCATAAACCCAAGTATTCATACCATCATTGTCGGAGTTATCCGAATTTCCATTTCCAAATGACCGGGCCAAATAATCTAGTGTTGCAGGGAGGTGCGAACCATCGATTCCTAACCCGGAAGGGGTAGTAAACTCATCCGGCTCTCGTAGTGCAGAAGGCTCCAATTGCAGAAGGCGCCAAGACTGGATTTCTCGTTTTGCTAGAAGTGCTGTGGGACTTTCAATTGCATTTACTGATGACAAAATGGTTCTAGGTAGATTGGCCGCCAGGTACGTTCTGGGGCGTCCCTGGTTACCATCTTGATGTAGCTTGACAATACGATTGTTGTTTTCGTCTACAACAGTAGCTATAAAGGGGCGACTTCTGCGCCCCCTCGCTCGCACGACGGAGTTTCTCCAAACCCGACTCGGCTTAAAATGGAGGTGTTTTGGAGCATCACTCTTATTGATGTGAGTCAGTTCCTCATGAACTAGCTCCAACGATCCCCGATTAAGCAAGGTCTCATCCTCTCGATAGACAAGCTTTGTGCTATAACGTAAAAAAGTGATTTTTGCCTCTGCCCGCTGGCCTAGATCATCCTTGCCAGAATATGGGACGATCATTTCCGCCTCAAATGACATTTCCTCGTCGTACTTGTTACCAACGCGATGAAACAGGTTCCGAACATCTGTGGTTTTTCCTGTTTCTGCGCGCACCGAGAGCGCTGCGTTCATCAGTGAGTCGTTTGCCAGAGCACTAAGAAATTGAATCGCGTCGAAGAGGTTCGATTTGCCCGTTCCATTGGCCCCCGCTACACATGTAAATGGGCCGAATTCTACATCGATATCGACTAGATTCTTGAAACCAGATACCTTCAATCGTGTCAACATGAATGACCTCCCATCTGCTTGACAATGCAGATTGATTCTCTACAATGCCATCATACCTCTATGGAGATTATGTGGTCAATCTTGCATCCGGGCATGAATGTGAATCAGATCTCGGGATATCGAGAATGGTCTGTACGACCTAGCCCATCTGAGTCATGGGTAATGAACTCAATCAGCACCAGGGTTCGACGGCGATTCTTCCCACATGTTCAGGAATTCCTGGGCATGTTGTGAATTGTGTAGATAGGAAAAGCGAGCCACTTGGCGGCCGACCTCTTTCAGACGATCTTGCAGAACAGCATCTTTCAATTGGCCCTGATTGTCGAATTGTTTCCAGCCTTGGGGGACAGATACCTGTAACGGGATCACCCAGGCGTGCAGAGATCTCCCTACTAGCCGCAAGCTATTGAGTGCATTGGCTGCACCCATGGCTCCACCTGAAACGCCGATCATGCCCACAATCTTTCCTCCGAATTCATCGAAGCCCATGAGATCCATGGCATTCTTGAGCACTCCGCTATAACTTCCGTGGTATTCTGGCGTACCCAAAATGATGCCTTGAGCTTGATGAACTTCCTGCCTAAGCTGGGCAACGCCGGGAGCACGTTCATGTTCGGTTTTACTACCGTCACAGAAAACGAGGTCATAGGCTTTCAGGTCGATTAGCTGGGTTTCGGCGCCTCGTTCTCTCGCCCCTGCTAGAGCGATCTCGACGGCCCTGTGTGTGTAACCACCTGGGCGCAGGCTCCCACAAATTCCCACAACTTGTACAGTTTCTCCAGGCTTTCTATCGTTCACAGGCTCCTCCATTCGGTTTTTGCTTAATTCGCTTTATTATTCATCCAAGTGAGGATCGCTGTCAACACTGCCCCGCCGATGGCCAGCGATTTGTCGCTAATGGTGTAGATCGCCGCCGGATCGTCTCGGGGATCGATGTCGCCAAGCTTGAACCCCTCTGTGACCGATAAGCCTGAATAGAGAAGTCCCCGCACCACCCCGGCCAGTGGCGCTCGTATCTCATCTGTTTCTCCACCCTTGGCGATGTACCCCACCTGTTCTCCTTGTTCGACATGATCGCCAAAATCGACTGTCGCTTGGAACGCACCTGCGCTCGGCGCTCGTACTAATCTTTCTGCCCTGAAGCCGAAAATCGCACCGGGAATCCCGGTGTCGGCTTCTGTAGCAGCTCGCCAATAAATCCGGCCCAAATGGTGCCCTCGATTGGTTTCGATGGCGGCATGGCAATTGCTTCCGCCTTCAAATCCAGGTCCCAAGCCGATGACCAGTGGTGCTTGCCCGATTGAGGTTGTTCCGGGCTGCTTCAGAAGTCGGGCATCGATCAGAATAGTTGGAGTGATGATATCGATAACACCATCATCAGGGTCCGCTAAAATCGGTAGTGCGCCGGACATTGCCAGGGTCAGGGCTTTGTCGGGGCTATCGACAGATGTGGCGACCACCTCTTCAACTGTGTGAGTACCGTCGTATACTGCCTGGGCAAAGGAAACTGTGCGGCGTACAGCCAGAGGTTGGGCGACCTCTGTAGCAATGACAGGAAAGCCAGCCCGATGCAGCCGCACTATGACACCTGTTGCCAGATCTCCGGCGCCGCGTACCAGGATTACGAAATTGGGGAATAGCATAGAAGCAGGGTCTCATTGGTTTTTTGGGTTTCGGCTGTCACGATTTCAAGCTTACTAAAACGGAATTCGGATCTGCCGAGCTCAGATGCCGCTATCCATCCGCCGCCGTCGCCGGGCTTTATCACGCGTGTCATCTAACAGTTCTAAGACTGCATTAGGATCCGGCACACCAATGAAGGTGAAAACCTGTGTTTGGCTGGCCGTCTGGCATCTGACATTGCCATAATTGAAGGCGGTCTGCAAAATACCACGTTTGGAGATGCTGATATCCTGCACATTGGCAAGGTCCGCAGAGGCGATTTCATGGTTGAATGGCGTACGCTTGGTCGAATCAACGATGCGTTGCGTCGTAATCAGCCAGATGTCGTTCTGATAACGGTAGAATGCCATTAAGGCGTAGATGATACCCACGATCACAACGATCGCTATCAGAATATCCCACAAACCGAGGCTCATCAATGATTTGAGGAATAAGAGAACGGCGACAAGAATGATGATAGCAAGCAACGTGCCAATGATTTCGGTAATAACACGTACCGGATGCCTGCGCAGAAGCGTTACAACTTCTTCATCAGTTTGAAGGGTTATCGGCAAATTCATAGTCATGCTCCACAGCATAGAAGGTTTCTTTCATATGTGTCACTACAGGTCAAGGGATTGTGCTTCAATCGGAATTCCCGTGGCTCCTACTTGAAAGGCATGGTTCGTCAGCATAAATATCGCGAAACAGGCAATACGCTACGCAACATGTGTTTTTCCTTGGGTCACATGAAATCCTGTTGAACAAGATTTATTCATGCACGGTGCTTGAGGCGCATAGCCACACGTTCGGGCGTGAGTGGGAGATCGTGGAACCAGACACCGGTGGCAGCATGAACAGCGGCAGCAATGGCCGGCGCAGTAGGGATAAAGGGCATCTCAGCCATGCCGCGGGCGCCGGATGGGCCCTGAGGGTCTGGATATTCCAACACCAGAGGTTCTATCTTGGCCGGGACATCGAGTACGGTGGGGATCAGGTAAGTGCTGAATTGGTCGCTGAGTATGCGCCCCTTCTCCTGTTTAAGATCTTCTTGGATGGCCCAGCCCACACTTTGGGAAACAGCGCCTTCGATTTGCCCTTCGACAAGTTGAGGATTGATGGCGCGTCCCACATCGTTGGCCGACCACAAATGCAAGACCGTGATGTGCCCTGTATCGAGATCGACTTCAACCTCGGCTGCTTGAGCGCAATAGCCATAACTAATGTTGGGATCAGAGGCGCCGGTTTCGGGATCATAGCCTGTGGTGGGACGGGGCGTAAAGCGATAGGTAGCGACACAGGGCCGATCCTCTTCATCTTCCCACAATTGTCTGGCCTGTAAGGCTGCGCCCTGGATGGCATTTCCCGCCATAAAGGTCATGCGGCTGGCACTGACGCTACCGCTATTGTCTGTTTCGTCAGTGTCTGAAGCGACCAGTTCGACGCGTTCGATAGGGACATCGAGCGCTTCTGCGGCAAATTGTCTAAAAACAGTGTGCGCCCCCTGCCCAACTTCGGCCCCGGCATGGTACAGGACCGCTCGTTCGATTTCACCCTCCCCATGTAACTCAACGGTCGCCCAGCATTCCTCTGGAAAGCCCAAGCTGAAGCCGACGTTTTTTAATGAGCAGGCAATGCCGACGCCATGTGCTTTGCGCGCCGGCGCTGCCTCGAGCGAATAGGGGCGATGGCTGGGTGACACATCCATTGCTTGAGATAGCTCAGCCGCTTGTCTCCACCCAGTGTCCGATTTTTCCCAACCGGCTGCCTGGGCACACTGTTCCAAAACCAGGCCCACCGTGACGCCCGCAGTCATACGGCTGCCGGTGGCAATGATCGAATCCTCTTGCAGGACGTTTCGCATCCGTAGCTCGACAGGGTCCATATCCAGCGCTTCAGCCAGGCGGTGCATCTGCATCTCGGCGATCCAATGGCCTTGGGGGCCACCAAAGCCGCGAAAGGCGCCACCGGCGATATTGTTGGTGTACACAGTGCGGGCATCGACATGGGCGTTGGGAAGATCGTAAGGTCCGAGACAGGCCAGGGCCAGGTTCCCCAGCACTTTGGTCGACGTATATGCATACGCTCCGGCATCGGTGCTGACATCCACCTTTGCTGCGATCACCCGGCCATCTTGGGTGGCCCCCCACTTTGCTGTGGCTTCGCTGGCGTGCCGTTTATGATGTCCACGGATCGATTCACTACGCGTCCATTGCACCTTGACTGCTCTACCCGTTTTGTAAGCGGCCAAGGCCAGCACGATTTGTACGCTCATATCCTCGCGCCCACCAAAGGCGCCGCCGATAGCGGGATAACGAATCACGATTTGATCGTCAGGCAAACCAAGTGCATGAGCTGTCTGTTCCCTATCTTCGTGCATCCATTGACCACCGACGATCACCTCGATCTTGCCATCAGGGCGCACATGCGCCAATCCCGCCTCAGGTTGCAAGTAGGCGTGTTCTTGTGGGTGGGTTGTGTAGCTGTGCTCGACAATGACATCAGCCTGTGCAAAGGCGGTCTCGACATCCCCATGGCGTATCTTATAACTGAGCAGTACATTTTTGTCCCCTTTTTCGGCATGAACCAGAGGCGCATCGGGGGCCATGGCCCCCGCGATAGTGTACACACTGGACAACTCTTGATACTCGATATCAATCAAGCGAAGCGCAGACTCTGCCTGGGCCTCTGTCTTGGCGACAACCAGGGCAACTTGATCGAGCACACAGCGTACAATTCCTCCCTCGCGACCACAAAGCACTTCCTGGTCGGGCAGGATCAAACCGTACTCATTGACGGGCACATCAACTGCACCGAATACAGCCACCACACCGGGCGCCGCCAGTGCTCCAGATGTATCGAAGCGAGTGATGCGGGCGTGGGGTACCTCGGGAAACAGGATTTTCATATGGAGTTGTCCGGGCATGTTGATATCGCCTGGATAGGGTGCCGCGCCTGTTACCTTAGCCTGCGCATCGAAGCGGGGTATTGAAGAACCGATTGCTCTCATGGTCGTTTCTTGGGGATTGGAGATTGGGGACTGAACCCTGAGGGTTTTTGGTTGTTTTTGGTTGGCAGATCAACTTAGAGTCTGCCGCTATGTAGGTCGTCGATTAGGGGTTTGAAGATGCTGGTTGCTTCTTCTTGCCGCTCAAGGCTTCGGTAATAATCGCGGATAACTTCGCCTTGCTGCTCACGATTGAATTCGCTGAGACGGCATGTCACCAATGCTTCAGGAGGGTAGGTGTAACCGCTGGTGAATTGAGCGTGGAGTGCTTCAGGATAGTATTGTAATCCCACTTGTTCCATTTGGGCGACGTGAGTCAATTCATGAATCAACCAGGCCATGTCTTCGTTGCCCGGTGCGGGATGAATAGGGCGTGTGAAGTTGATGGTGTATGCGATAACAACGCCAAGATGTCTGAGTCCGCCGGTTAGAGCAAGTCGAAATACCGCTCCCAAGCCAGCCAATAATGAGAATTCGTCGATGCGAATCTGCCGGTAGGGCAGTGTATTTGCAAAGACGCGCCGGGCTTCAGCTTGTTCGAGGGGCGTCAGGGGCCGTGTGTTAGGCTTCAGAAGCTGGCCGAAGAGATTGTAGAGTTCTCCAACTGCGAAAACATCCAGACATTTGCAGAGCAGGCGAATCGACCATGCCAGCATCGATACGGTACTTACTTGTGTTTGGCGAAGATTATGAATGTGTGTTTGCAGACGTTCGATGCGCTGCGGCGTCTTGAATCGATACGTCTGTATAAGCAAGACAAAACTGCTTGTGCAGTTCTGTTGCCAGCGAATCATTCCCTTTGACTGGTGAATGGCCGACCTTTTGCGGGTTGGAGCAAATCGTATGGCCACGTTAGCGCCACTCGCCAGCAGCTACAATGGCGTCGATGATCTTGGTATAGCCAGTACAACGGCAGAGATTACCCGTAATGGCTTCGGCAGCTTGTTCAGGTGTGGGTTGGGGGTGTTCCTCTAGTAGGTTGGCAGCGGACATAATGAAGCCGGGCGTGCAATAGCCGCATTGTACGCCGCCGGACTGGATAAAAGCTTGCTGTAATGGCTGCAAACGATCGTTTTTGGCAATGCCCTCCACCGTGACGATGTCAGCCCCCTGCGCGCGGGCCGCGGGCACCAGACAACTCATGACGGCGATGCCGTCCAGCCACAGTGTGCAAGCCCCACATTCACCCTCCGCACAACCCTCTTTGGTGCCGGACAAAAGCGCCCGTTCTCGCAAGGCCCCTAGAAGGGTAAGATGAGCGGCATTGGCGAGTGTGGTGGGTTGGCCGTTCAGGGTGCAGGTGACCTCAGAGCCAGCAGGGAGGTTGGAAGAAGTTGATATGGCAGGGTATCGGCCTCGGGTCTTGCCCCAGAGCATGATCGGGCTCCCCAACCAGTGGTCTCGCTCGGCCTTTGCCGCCAGTTGTTGCAACGAGCGCCGGGTGATCACTCCGGCCAAATGGCGTCGATAGGAAGCCGACCCTCTGATATCGTCGATGGGGTGAATCGCCTCCTGAATCAACCGTTCTGCTCTTGCGATCTGCGCCGATGTGAGCGCCTTGCCGACCAGTGCGGCTTCGGCTGCCGCAGCGCGTACGATGGTCGGGGCAACAGATCCGAAGGCAATGCGTGCTTCTTTGACAAACTCGCCATCGAAATCCAACAAGATGGCGATGTTGACAAGACTGATGGCCTGAGCGCGCCGCAAACCCGCTTTGATGAAGGTTCCCCGAGCGCTTTGAGGAGGAATCGGGACAATAATGTCACTTATAATTTCGTCCGCAGCCAGTGCAGTTTTCCGTACACCCAGGAAAAACTCCGATAACGGCAGTGTTCGTCGTCCTCGCACCGAGGCAAGGGTGATACTGGCATCCAGAACAATCAGGGGGGAGATCGTATCGTTGGCCGGTGAGGCGGTGGCAACATTACCGGCCAGGGTGCCACGGTTACGGATCTGTGGCGCACCCACTTCCCAGCAAGCGCGCAGCAGAGGCCAGGCGTGTTCCTGTATGAGTGGGTCGACGACAGCCTGATTGTGCGTAACCAGGGGACCGATATGGATATGGCCTTCTAGTAGTGTGATCCGATCAAGAGCGGGCAGGCGCGAGATATCTACCAGTGTTTGTGGCGGATCAGCGCCATGCTCGATCTCGACCAGGAGATCGGTGCCGCCGGCGATGATGCGAGTTGTACCTTGCTTGTCGTTATCAGCCAGGAGTGCCAGGGCTTCATCAAGGGTAGCAGGGATGATAAAATGAGAGCTTAGCATCATGTTATTCGAGCTAGTGTGGTTGGGGGTCAGTGCTAGAGGTGGCCTGTGATCTGGTTGAACCTGAAGGATTATTACAAAGCCTGTAATGGTCAATCACATGTTGGACAGATGAATGGGACGCAGATAAACGCTGATGCCGCGGATAAAAGAGGAAAGAATCTGCTTTTTCCGCGTTCATCCTTCGACCCGGCTCAGGACAGGTCTGCGTCCTAATCCTATCCGACAGCCTTCAACATGTGCCTGACTAATACAGATAATTACAAAGCCTCATAAACCTTGGATGTCGTTGCGATCAAAAGCCATAGAATGTGTCTCCGAGATTGTATTCACGTTCTTTGAAGTCGAGTAGACGGGCAGCTTCTTCCAAAGTCCCCGCCTCGCCATCTTCGACCATATCTCGTAACACCTTCCATTCCTCTTCCTTAAGTTGCGCGGCTGTGAGCCGGGCCTGCCAGGTTCGGGGTGGCTCATCGACAAGTTTCGTCATGGCATATCCCTCTAGATGATGTGAGGTCTGACACGGGCGCGCCAGCCAAACGAATTGTAGCCCACTCCGCATGGCCTGACAAGGGAAAAAGGGTTTCGTACTGCGACTTGACCGTTACGGTGAGAAAGGTTTGGACGCCGGACAACATAACCTGTTATGATTACCGAACATCTTAAAGCTGATAGCGCTTTCCCCCTGTGTCAGATTCCCTTGTGGCCCCCACAACCTCCCCCCTGAATCGTATCGCCCGTGCGGCCAGTCTGGTCATGGTATTGTTTGTGATCAGCCGGGTGTTAGGTCTCATACGAGAGGTGGTGATAGGTGCTCAGTTCGGGGCAGGCGCCCAGTTAGACGCGTATCTCGCCGCCTTCCGGTTGCCCGATCTGCTCTTCGTGTTGGTGGCAGGGGGGGCATTGGCCTCGGCGTTCATCCCCACGTTTAGCGAACGTTTGGCCCACAAAGATGATGCCGGCGCCTGGGATCTGGCGGCCAAGGTGGCCAACCTGCTGGTGTTGGCTCTCACGGCGTTTGCCATCCTAGCTGCACTTTTCGCCCAACCTCTGGTCGAATATGTCATCGCCCCTGGATTCTCATCTGAACAGCAGGAGTTAACGGTTGGGTTGATGCGGTGGATGCTGGTGAGCACCATTATCTTCGGGCTGTCGGGTCTGGTGATGGGTATTCTCAACAGCTTCCAGCATTTTCTGTTACCGGCGCTGGCGCCCGTTTTCTATAATCTGGCCATCATCTTGGCGGCGCTGCTGCTGGCGCCGGTTATGGGAGTGCAAGCGTTGGTCGTTGGTGTGGTGGTAGGATCCCTGTTGCATCTTCTGATTCAAGTGCCCGGACTCATCCACTACCATGGGCGCTGGTCGCCTTCTGTAAGTATCGAAGATCCCGGTGTACGTGAAGTCCTGCGTTTGATGGGACCCCGTGTGTTGGGCCTTGCTGTGGTTCAGATCAACTTTATGGTCAATGTCTTTTTGGCATCGAATCTGGTCGAAGGTTCGATTAGCGCTCTGAATTACGCCTGGTTGATCATGTTGTTGCCTCAGGGTATTTTTGCTCAGGCTATTGCCACGGTAGCTTTTCCTACATTCTCTACCCAGGCGGCACTGGGCCAGCGCAAAGCGATGCAGGAAACGCTGGGTGGCATCCTGGCCCTGTTGCTTTTTTTAACAATACCCGCGTCTGTGTTGCTCTACCTGTTGCGTTTTCCCGTCGTTTCACTCTTGCTCGAACGGGGCGCCTTCGATGCACGGGCTACCGAGATGACAGCCTACGCCCTGGCCTTTTTCGCCATTGGCCTGGTGGGACATGCGGTGGTCGAGATCACGGCGCGCGGGTTTTATGCGCTCAAAGATACCCTGAC
>PIVW01001229.1 GCA_003353825.1 Chloroflexota bacterium | reverse complement strand
ATAACGCTGTGTGTTTACCAATAAAGGACTTACGTAAACAGAGGTAAGACCAAGGTAAGACTGAGGTAAGACCAAAGAACATTGGACTAAGCGGCTTCGCCGCATAACTTCGATTCATTGCGCTGCCTGATCACCCTACCTATCTCCACCTATCTCCATATACATCCTATCCTCCATACAGCCTGGCCGCAGTGGCCGGGATTATTGTTTAACTCTGTATGGAGAATTAAGTATGGCTACACGAGATGGTAAGCAATCGGCGTCCCAAAGCAAGCAGACCCTGAATAGCACAAAACCCCAGGCTAAGAAGCAGGTTTCACCATTGCGTCAACGCATGATTAGCGACATGGAACTCGCCGGCTATACCCAGGGAACGCAACAAAGCTATATTGGCGCGGTCGTGAAGTTGCAGGATCACTACACGATTCGCCCAGACAAGCTCACAGAGAAACAGGTTCAGCAGTACATTTTCTACCTACGTGATGAAAAGAAGGTGGCCCAAGGCACCTTCCAGACAAACTGGGCGGGGATTAAGTTCTTCTACTACCATACCCTCGGCGTCGACTGGACGCTCTTCACACGTAAGAAAGTCCGCCAACCCCTGCGCAAACGGCTACCGGTGCCCATTGCCTGGGAGGACGGGCACCGGCTGATTGCAGCCCTGCAAAAGCCCGGTTACCAGCTTTGCTGCTCGTTCATGCTCGCCTTGGGGCTACGTATCGGCGATGTCGTTGTTCTGCCCGTTGACTCCATTGATGCGACCCAGATGCTTGTGCGTGTGATTGGCAAGAGAAACAAAGAACGGGTCGTGCCATTGCCGGATACCTTGCTGGTGGCCTTGCGCCGGTTTTGGCTAACCCACCGTCATCCGCGTTTGCTCTTCCCCAATCGCAGGGGAAC
>PIVW01000545.1 GCA_003353825.1 Chloroflexota bacterium | reverse complement strand
CGAAATCATGTTACGTGATTTGAGACCCGATAAGTTCAACATTGCATTACCTCCAAAACTTTTCCCTGATTATACTACCACTACATATGGGTGCGCCACGCGAAATCCCAAAGAGCCCTGGTGGTCAATGCCAACAGGAGCACGAGAGCGAAACGTAGGTTGGCGGCTGGACTATTTCTTTGTGACCTCCGAATTCATGTCCTGCGTGCTCGACGCCTTTATCATGCCGGAGGTAATGGGTAGCGATCACTGCCCGGTGGGGTTGAAACTGACGCACGAGTGTTAAGAATAACCGTAGCCACCACATTCAGGTCGAAGAACTGCATAACGACACAGATGTGGCGCTACGGGGCATTAACCTGGATTTTGCAAACGTTCTTCGCCGTAAAGATAGGTGTCGGGATGCCAATCTGTCCAACCGAACCAGAAAGAGGTGGTCGAGGGGATACGGTCGAGAGCCTCACCTGCCAGGGGGCCAGAGATGGCAACCCCATCAAAGCTGCTCCAACGTGAACCGGTTTCGGCATCCACCAAAATGGGCAGATCAATTTCCAGATATCCTGCCTCGAAGGTCAGTGTCTGGCCATCTAGCTCTCGGCTGAAGACCAGGTCGGTCAGGGCGCTGGGATGGTAGGCCACCAAAAGAGGTTGGCCGGCAATTGTGTCGTTGACAAAGCGATCACCCTTGAGCAGAGTTACAGGGTAATACGCCGGGAGTTCGTCGATCACCAGGCCGATACCCATGGCCTTGGTTGGAAGTCGGTCATCGACGATGCTCTCCCCAATCACGCCGGCGCTATTGCGGGAGTAATAACTCAAATAAGGATCACGATCACTGGAAAAGCCCTTGCGCAGCGCCAAGGTGTTTGGGTGAAGTTCTTTCCACTGCTGCCAGGAGGTCTGCAGCGAAGCAATAGAGGTGAGTACGGTGCCGGCCAGTTCGCCTTCTACAGCTTTCTCCAGGATTTGTGATGTTAGCTTTTCTGGTTGACCAGGTACAGGAGGCAGCTTGTCAGCTTTTTCAGGCAGCCTTGGCTAAAGTTGGCAGCAAGATACGACTGTGGGAGAAAATGCGTGCTTATTTTTTATCAATTGAGTTCAGGAGCATGGAAATGCTGTACAAAGCTATTGTCTATGGATATCGTATCGAGAAAATAGTCATTCTCGATAATACAAATTGACCTGATGAACTTTTACCACCTTTTTTCTTTGTACTACCCAATACACTCCCACAGAATTTTCAAAACGATTCTGTGGTGCTTCAGGTTGGTTGAATACACTTTTAGGGTGCTATTTGGCCGTTATCGAACCTTGAAATCAGGTATAAGATGTATTGTCGAGGATGTTTCTGACAGTGGTAGAGACTTATTTATATCCTGATTGACTTGAGTTTAAATGCAACATGGCTTCTACACCTGCTGCGCGGGAATTGCTGACAGAATGGAATTTAGATCTGCCGAGAGTGGTTTAGTCTGTGTCGACCGGCAACGGGCCAATCAGGATCTGATCCTGCGTTTGACCCGGGATGGTTAGGCGGGCGCCGTCGGCAGGGGTATAAAACCCGAGAGCTAGATAGTAGGTGCGATCTGGGGTAAGATCGGCTGGCAACACGAATTGTAATTCATCCACAACAACTTCACCTCGTTGCCAACTATCGGTCGAGCAGGAACCCGATCCCGGAGGTGCATCGACACCCTCGACGCGTTCAAACCCACCATCCTCAGTTTTCGCCAGTAGTTGCACAAAAGTCGTGTAGTCTCCTTCGGGCTGTTGTCGGACGTCCCAAAAAAGGCGGGTGTAGAGTCTTTCGCCGGGCAGCAGTTCAGGCTGGCTCAACCAATAACCCCGGAACTGGATGCCATCGGACAGCGTGACGGGTTGAGAGATCATCTCCGGAAATTCGATATCCCCACCCGCAGGTTGGATCAGCTCGGTTGCCCAGAGTTGGCCAGAAGTGTCTTCGATGTTCGGAGATTGGCTGCTATCGGGCAGATAGTCTTGCAGTAATGCGCGACCGCGAGCATCCTCGGCAGTAAGAAAATGATAGCTGACTGCTATGTCCTTTGCCACACGCACACAGATTCGACCATCAAATCCGCGCAGGTCAGGTAACGAACCCGAAGAGAGCGTTGTGTAGCGCACGGTGGGATGATCGCTTCCTCGGGGGGTGATGTAGGCTCGCCCATCGTGGTTCGCCAAACCCACTGCCAACTGTTGAAATCCTACATCGCGCGCATAGAAGAGATCGGGTAGCGCGCTCCAGGTGGCGAATGCCAGCCAGGTCAAAAGGATAGCCAGTAGAAGCACAGCCCAACCTGCAGCGTTCCAAACCCATGTGTTGATCGGCCATCGTCCTTCGAATGCACTCAGCGTCCACTCCAGGCCCAAGGCGATGGCTATGGCAAAGACCGGCAAAGCACCAAACGCGCGCTGAAAGGCGGGTGCATAGTCGCTCAGAAGCGTGGGAAGGAGCATGACGCCAAGCCAAGAGAGCAGGAAGAGCGCTGCCGGACGCATGATATAGCGAAAAAGATAGGCCAGGCCCAGTAGATAAGGTAAGGTAGTCAACCAGTCGAGCACGGGCCGGCCGGGGATATTGTTACGGGCGTTTTCATCTCCTTGCACAAATACCATGCCCAGTATCGCTAAGATGTTTCTCATCAGGGCTGAGACACCCCCCTGTACGAGGATGTTCACCTGTTCTGAGCGGGTGGAAAAGGAGAGGGGGTTGCGGATGAAATAGATGGCGAGAGGTCCTGCTACGAGTAAACCTGCTGCAAGCGTGATAATCATGCCGGTCACACGTTCTTGCAGTTGTGGTCTGAAACGCCAGAGCGCAAGTAAAGCGGTGGGTACCAGCACCAATGGTAGGAGGCGGGCGGGCAGGTAGGTGTACAAACTCAATCCAGCCAGAACCCCGGCCAATCCCCACCATCGCCAGGCATTCGTGCGCCAGGCGCGCCACAAGGCAGCCCACAGCAAGATCTCGACCAGCACAAAAAGCTCCACGCGGATGGCGTAGCGAGCAAAAACCTGGCTCCACAACATCACCATCGCCGCTGTACCCGACCAAAGCGCGAATCTCCAGCGGTTGCCAATCCCCAACGAGGGTGCTAACTCCCAACCTAACCATGCCAGCGCTGGCGTGAGCAGGGCTCCTGCCAGAGCGGGAACAAGCCGTAGCACAGTGGCCGAAGGGCCGAGGGCTGCCTGAGTTAAGGCCAGCAGGTAGATGAACAGAGGTTCTCTGCCGAAATTGCCCGTAAAGAATAGCGGCCACTCAAAGAGTGGTGTACTCAACAAAGCATAGGCGTCTAGGCCATTGAAGGCTTCGTCAAAATGCAAACCAGGGGGCATATCCGCCAGACGGTAAAATCGAAACAAAAGGGCGAGCAGCGAGATGGCAAGCAACGCCAGCCACCACATGCGGGAGGGGCGTTTGGCATAGAGTGCCTTCGATCCAATAATAGCCATGACCAGATCATGTTGCCATCGGCCGGGTAAACTGGCAAACCTGACGGAGCACTATCTGCTCTCTGAAATGGCGGAAGGGTTCCACAAGTTATTGAATTCTCTATCCTAAGCCTATATTTCGCACCTTGAAAACCGAATAGAGAGACAGAGATGACGAAGATGCCCCATATGTGGCAAAGTAAGGGTACAAAAACCAACTTTGCAGGAGCATCTTCCCATGTATAT
>PIVW01000544.1 GCA_003353825.1 Chloroflexota bacterium | reverse complement strand
AACCGATTGTAGCAGGTTTTGTGCGAGCCATAGCGTTCAGGGATGTCAGCCCATGGCGCGCCAGTGCGCCAACGCCACAATATCGCGTTGATCACTCGGCGGTCATCTACACGAGCAACACCGCGGGTGTTGGTTGGAAGAAGAGGTTTAATAATTGACCATTCATGGTCTGTCATATCAAATCGGGCCATCGTAAACTCCTTTCGGAGCTTGAATCAAATCCCAAATGATTTGGCTACAATTTTATGAGGGTATGACCTAGTGTTACCGAGCGCTCGAAGGGCCTCAATCGGCCAGGGAAGCGTGAAAAGCTTCATCTCATTATGCACATCGCCGCCAGTTTTCTCTGACAGACCGTAGGGCGTGATCGTGTCCTCGACGATAAGCGTTAATGCGTTGGACGCGCTACGGCGCGCACGATTAAGATCCGGAACGCCATAGCCGTATCGTCGAAACAAAGGCGCGTAGTCACTTTTTTGTGGGTCCGCAGGGAGGTGGGAGCGCATCTGCTGTGTCCAACGGGCCGATGAGACGTAGAGGCCACGCACGGTTTCTGGCCAGAGCAAAGGATAGTCTGACCAGAGCTCTGTGATGCCTTTGGCAGCAAGGGCCGTGGCGGCGCTTGTGTCATAGGTAAGTGTAAAGGAGCGCACTGGATAATTGTGATGTGTGGAAAGCAGCGAGAGCCATCCGTGCCGCATTGGTGGCGGCATCGCACTTGCCGCCCAGTTGCCACCTTCGAGCACGACGTCCGGCTTGAGAGGCCAGGTCAATGACCAAGACGCGGTTCGCGAAGCAGGTGATAGATCACCGAAGGGTGCCAGGGCCGTGACGGGCTCGCCGGCTGGGAGTTGTGTCTTCTCAGTGTAAGCACCAACGGAGAGCGCGTTCCAAGCTTGTGCCGGGGACTCGATTTCGTTGTCCTCGTGATCGCATTTGTTCAGATAATTTCTCACACCAAAGGTAAAGTTGTCGGTGTTGCCGACCGAGACGAGCACGAGACGCTGGGCGTTAACCTCGCCAGAGACCCCTGCTGCCAATTGATCGACTTCGCTGGACCACGACGTTGGTGCGCCATCGTGTGGCGTATCCTCGCCAGTTGTGGTCGTAATCGTGAATGTGCGGCGGCGCGGATGTATCTGTTCGACGGTATTGACCCCGTTTCGGGTGACAGCGCCGAGAAGATGATGGGGGTTTGCACCGGCATCCGGTAGAAGCTTCACAGACTCCAAACGATTGGTGACGGTGACGGGATTGGCTTGGTTGAGATTTGGGGTCAGATCGCCATAGAGCACCAACCCGCCCATCTGTGAGCCATGTCCCTTAGTATCTTCCACGCTCCAGGCCGGATTGGCTGCATGGCGATCAGCTGCGGCAAGCGCTGGTTGGACCAAAGGATGGGCGCGGCTTACACCTGTATCCATCAGCGTGACATAGCCAGGATCAGGATGTGGCGGAAATTCTGTCCTCTGTAAGAGCTCATCTACCCAATGTGCCTGTTCCTGTACATCCAGTCCGTCAAAGAAGTCCGCCGTCACCGTGGGTGCTGCCATAGCCCGAACACCGCCAAGGCGTCGGATTGCTGCGGCAAGTGCATCATGCGTTCCATGGGCAATTACGACAATATCTTCTGGAAAGTGTAGTCGGTCTTCGCCGAAAGCCACGCCATAGACTTGGGCCTTCTGAACAAATGCATACGCTGACTTGGGCTCCAGCCAGACTTCCCAGACTGCCACGCCATTTGCGGCAGGAAACTTATCGTCTGGGCTGCGCCACAATGCTCGCAGTCCCGCTTCCGTTATCGCTGCGACGCTTTGTACCAGATCTGCGTTCTTGGGACGGCCAGGAATGATCTCGCCGTCCTTTTTGCGGTCTGGTGTATCCTCGTTTTGGAACTGGTCGATTTTCTTGCGTAGCTTTTCGACGCCTCTGGCGGTGGCAAATACGGTGGCGCTTTCCTGGTTGGCCTCGCCTTTCGAACGATCATCGTAGCGCAGAAGCGTCAAGTCGCTGGCGTCGAGACTGTCTTTCTTTAATCGCTCATTGGGGCGCGACGTGACCTCAAGATAAAAGCCAGGAAGATCGGCCGCGCGAATATCGGGAAGGGCGTCGATTGCCTGAAGCAGCGCTTGCGCATGCGCAGCTCGGTTTGGGACATCACTTGGACGTTTCGGGCCTCCCCCGACTTTGGCTTGAAACGGATGCGGTTCTCCGAGATTGCGGAGATGAAAGTGTCTTCGGTCTCTTGCCATTGTCGCCGGTCCCTAGTCCTTGCAACGAGCGACGGCGTTCAAGGGCATAAATTAAATTCTGTGTCGCAATTGTGTTTGTATCGGTGAGCACTGCGCGTCGGGCAGCATCTTCTGCGGCCGCTACAACATCGGCCGTCGATAGACCGAGCGCACAATCTGTCACTCTTTTCCAGCTCATCTTCCTAATCGAAAATCCGGTCAGACGACGTTCGAGCGCCTGTCTGATCGCTTCGCCGTCAGGCATTTCGTATGGGAGTACGAGATCAAAGCGGCGCAGCACGGCGCGATCGAGAATGCCTGGCAGATTGGTGGTTGCAATCACCATGGAAGGACCGGTGTCTTCATCAAGGAATTGTAGAAATGAATTGAGAACCCGACGAGCCTCGCCAACATCATTCTCACTACCACGTGATGCAGCCAAGGCATCAATTTCATCAAAGAGGTAAACGCCGCGCGTGGTTTTGACGGCATCGAAGATCATCTTCAGCCTCTGAGCTGTTTCGCCCATGAACTTGGTGATCAAGCCATGGAGCATCACGGAAAAAAGTGGATGCTGAAGCTCGCCTGCAAGGGCCGATGCGCTCAGCGTTTTGCCGGTGCCGGGTGGTCCTGACAACAAAATACGCCGACGTGGTTTCAAACCTTTCTCTTCCAATTTCTCACGCATCCGCGTTTCAACAACGATATGAGCCAGCTCATCTCCAATCTTCGATGGCAGGATGACATCGTTTAGCCGTTCAGTCGGATAAGACGCAGCGAGAAATTCTGCCAGATCACCTCGCGGTGCGGCGATAGGTGTAATTTGTGGCCTGCGGGACTCCGGGGTCTTTTGTCCGGCCTCTGCCCATTGGCGCAACTGCTCGGCGAGCCGGGTATGACCCCTCTGCTCTTCGGCTGCAGAAAGCTGCATCGCCAGATCATAGAACCGATCAGCGTCCCCTTCCGCGTGACTCTTGACGAGTCCAATGAGTTGCTGTGCAGAAGCCACGGCTATTGTCCGCTTTCTTTTCGATATGCTTCTAGTAAATTTAACACCCCCATTTTACACGCAGATTCCTTAACAGACCAGCCAATTCGGTGCACAGTCCCATGGCTTGCGGCAAATACGCCATCTCCCGCTGGGCATCGTGAATGGCGGCAGCTTGCGTGCAAACGATTAAAAATAAGACCACGACCGCCTGAAAGATATAGGGTTCCTATTTCATGCTTGCGCCATGCGTTAAGTGCCATCACTAATCCCCACCTCCAGCTCTGGCAAGTCCCTCAAGCTCTGCAGATCAAAAGCCACCAGGAACTGCTCCGTCGTCACGAAGGTATGCGGTGCGCCGGGACGTGGCGCGCGAGGTCCGGTGGCGATCAATTCGCGGTAGCGGAGCCTGGCCAGCAGGTCGCGGCTGATCTCTTTGCCGAAAATGTCGGCCAGACCCACACAATCCATGGGCTGGTAAT
>PIVW01000543.1 GCA_003353825.1 Chloroflexota bacterium | reverse complement strand
GGCAGCGCCTGCATGGCGGGCATGCAGCAGGTCGAGTCCGCCCAATCGCTCGAGGGCGGCAAAACCGAACTCAGCCAAGCCGCCGTTGTCAACGAAGAAACTTCCACCGTCGGCGGCTACACCAAATACTACTACGCCGGCTCCGAGTTGGTAGCCTTCAACCGCAGCAGCGGCTACGGCCAGAACTATGGCACACGCTATGTGTTCCGCGATCACCTGGGCAGCACCAGCCTGGTCATAAACGGCGGCGGTGAGGTACTATGGGTAGAAAGAGATCCTTCGGCTTCGCTCAGGACATGCTTCAAACCTTTCGGCGGCTACCACTACACCTGGAGTAAATGGGCGGGGGAGCAACTCCGACCAATCGCTAGATCGATTACCGTCACATTCTGAAAGACTGGTCCACTGGCCAACGTGAGGAAAGCGACATCAAACTGTGGGGCTACATCTCCTGCTGGCATGATTTGCGGGAAGATGTTTTGTGCTGCCTGGTACGGGACGCCATGCCGCTCGCGTACCTAACTCAAGCATCTCCAATCGCACAGCCGTCGATCAACCTGCATTGGTTGTTACCTGTACCATCAACTGATTTTCAAATCGGTATCCAAAGAGCCGTAGCTACCTTAGTGCCAACGCCCTCTCAACAGCAGCATAAGCATCGACAATGCCATAGCCCGTAGCACTATCAGGCTGCTCTGCGGATGTGTCGCAATCGTGCTGACTGCCGATGTAGGGCGCGGCCGTTTCGATCAAGATCGCTCGGGTAGTCTCCATTTGCCCGCGCAAGGCCGGGTTGGCCGACCACATCAGGGCCACCACACCGGCAACATGGGGGGTGGCCATCGAGGTGCCGGAAATGGAATGCCATCCATTGTCAGGCCAGGCAGAGATGATATCTGTGCCGGGGGCCAAAACCTCGGGGCTGCTTGCGCCATCTGGCGCCTGTGTGTCCGGGCCCCGGTTCGAAAAGGAAGCGAGATTTCCCCCTGCATCGATAGCGCCTACTGAAAATACATTTTTGTAGTTGCCCGGGGGTGTTATCAGTGAATTACAAGCGGGCCCCTCATTTCCTGCTGCCGCCACAAAGAAAATCCCCGCAGCTTTAAGCGCTTCTGTTGCTTGCCACAGTGTTAGCTGGTCACACCCTTCCAGTGCGGGGGGACATCCCCACGAATTGGTGCTGATATCTGCCGCCAGGTCAGGACGTCCCTCGTGCAATGGGTCACCCTCTGGCGGATGCGGCGCCAGCATAAATTGCATGCAATCCAGATAGACTGCGGCATTGCCGAATGCCCGTACCAGATTGGCACACGCAAACCAGTTTGCGCCCGGCGCCATGCCAACGCCTTGTTGCCCAACTGCCGTGCCCAGTGTATGCGTACCATGTCCATTGGCGTCAAAAGGGGTTGGGCTATCCGTCCATGGATCGAACCAGTTATAGGCATCGCCAGTCTCGCGGCCGCGGTACGTAGAGGCCAAAGCGGGGTGTGCGGCGTCTACTCCGGTATCAGACAATCCAACCGTAACACCTTCGCCGCTGATTCCGAATTCCGACCATACGTCTGCAGCCCGGGTAGCCTCTATTCCCCATACGACCTCGTCAGGCTTGAAGTTGTTGCCCGCTTCTGGCAGCGCCGTTTCTGGTACAGGCCGCAATTGAGGACTATAAAGGGTGCGATCGACATCCTGCCGCCGTTGTAGTTGCCAGCGGCGAAGGACGCTGGCGTCCACTTCGATGGCATTGACCAGATAATAGCGAGTGTAGGGGATAGAGCGCTGGTCGAGCCAGGCCATCAGGTCGGTCTGTGTAGCATCTGCCTGAGCTACCAGGGTTTCATAAACCCAGGCGCGGCGCTCGTCGATATCATGGATTGTGTACGCTGGAGTAAGGTCAGCCTGTTCTTTGAAGACAACGAGGAAGTTGTCGCCATGGCTTAGGGGCTGTCCGATGAAAAGGTAGAGCATTGCCGCAAGCACGGCAGCGACGCCGGCGCCAACAGCCCAAAACCGTGTCATCGATCTGCCTAGCAAGCGGGCATTGAATAGGCCCACCACCCAGAACACCATCCAGCCGAGTACAAAGTTGAGGGTTGTGGCACGAAAAGCCCACACCGGCGTTTCGCCAGATAGCAGTAAAATCAACCGTATTTCACGCGCATCGGCAAAGGCCAGGGCGCCGAACGTGGCGATGATGACGAGGAGTATGGCGCTCCACACGTCATAGCGACGTTGATCGATGCCCCAAAGTGCCAGGGGGAATCCCAACCCCGGCAGGATCCCGATCAACAGCGCCTGATAATCCATCTGTCCCCAAGCTCCGGCCAGTGCAACCAGCGCGATTGCCAGGGTGGCGCCACCCAGCCAGATATTCCGATGGGGATGGTCTGACCTGCGATAGAGCCGGGGCATCAGATAGGCTGCCAATCCCGCGGCTAACAGCGCCAGGGCAACGCTTTGCAGTCCCGCGATCAAACTATCAAACCAATCTCCCAACGCCCCATATACCAGCCAAGGCATTAGAAAGAGCGCGCCAATAAGCATGGCAAGCCCAAACCCTGCTCCCGGCCGCATTTGTATATCCTTGCGCCTTGCTGCCCACACCAATAGTCCGGACCCTGTGATCATGCCGATGCCCGCCCGCATGAATGCGGCCAGGGAAGCGGCCTCGGGGCTCAGAAACAAGCGTGGGATCAGCAAGAAGCAGGAGAGGATCGCCGCCAACAAGAGGGTACGCACCACAGCCGCTTGCCGCTGCCCTCTGAGCAACAGCAAAAGGATGGCCGGAAGTCCGATCAAAAACGGCTGGAGTATGCCAAAAGCTAACAATGTCTGCGCGTCGGAAAAGAGCTTGGACAGATCGGTCGACCAGGCTAAGAAGAGCGTGATCCCTTGCACTGACATTGTCACAAACAAGGACCACGCTAACAAGCCCAGAACAAGCACCCAAGTTAGCGGGTTTTCCCTGCTTTCAGGTGAATTAGTCGCTTCTTGCAATTGTAAAGTTGTCATGCGCTAGCCATTTTGTCAACGAAACATGTCGAGTTCACGTGGGCGCAACATATCCTGTAGATGCCCTTCGCCCGGCACGTAAGTGGCGCCGCGTACATGCACCACGGGCGCGCCCTCATCGGCGCCTCCTTGCAATAACGAAGCTGCTGCGGCCAATTCATCAGCGGTGCCCAGTTCTGTGATCTGTAAAAGGTGGCCAAATAGATCCGGAGCGCCGCGGCGGTCAGAGACTGGTAGCAGGCCCGCTACACCAATCGCCACTCCAACCGTACCCATACGCCAGGCTCTGCCATGGCTGTCGTTGAGGATAACGGCGATTTCTGCAGCGCTTGCAGCACTCAATTCTTGGCGCAACCTGCGCGCCGAACCATCAGGGTCTTCTGGCAGAAGCAGTACCAGATCTTCATCTTCGGCGGTGTTAGAGTGATCGATACCGGCATTGGCACAGATAAAGCCCTGGCGGTGTTCAACCACGAGCAGCCCCTGGCGAATGCGCACTACCTCGTTGGCTTCCGCCAGGATCAGTTCGACCAAACGTGGGTCTTTATCACACGTTTTGGCGATCTCGAGGGCTGCGGCTGAAGGTTTGACCTCACTGAGCTTTCTGGCTCGACCCTCAGCTTTGGACACCACCTTGGAGGCGTAGACCAGCACATCTCCGGATCTCAACCTGATGCTGGCCTGCTCCAATG
>PIVW01000542.1 GCA_003353825.1 Chloroflexota bacterium | reverse complement strand
ATCCAGATCAGGCCCAACACCAGGGTGAGGGAGAAGATAAACAAGATCAAGGCACCCAGCAGCCAACCACTTACTTTGACCAGGGTAATGTTCAGCCCGATCTGCGTAAGCAACTCGTTAAAGAATTCGCCGATTACTCGGAGATCAAGTTGAGATAAGTCCATTAAAACACTCCACAGCGTGGTTGATGTCGAAGGTCCTCAACAGCGAGTGAATGGGTAACATGCGGGCTCATCATAAATCCCAAACACTAACGAAGGCAACGGGATTAACCCTACTGCCATTCAAGCGCTTCCTTTTTCCAAGCATACACAAGCCCGAGAGCCAGTATTAAGACAAAAAGAATCGCTTCGACAACGGCAAAAATCCCGACCTTGTCAAACGCGACTGCAAAGGGGAACATAAACATTACTTCGATATCAAAGACAACAAATATCAAAGCGAAAAGATAGTACTGTGCCCGGAACTGTACCCAGGTATCCCCAATCGTCTCCATACCACATTCGTAAGTGGAGTTCTTGATGGGATCCGGACGTTTAGGCCGGATCAACCAAGCAACGCCCGCACCGATAAAGGGAAAGGCGAGGGCAATAATTGCAAGAAATGCTACAAGGCCATATTGATCGAGCATGCGGTTTCTCCTCCGAGGAAAGCGCCAAAACGAAAAGAAAAGGTGTCTTGGCGACACCTCAACAGCAAGCTTGTGGGATGAGTGATGAGCAAATCGATTATAGCATAGGCCATTCAGCAAAGGGAAGTTTTTCACATGGATTCCGTGAACAGCCGATCATCAGCCCGGATCGACGCCTGTATAGGCAAGTGACGCAGGACTTCTCGACATGTTTTTGGGTATCTGCCGTCGACTATACTGTATTGTACCCTGCCCAGACTCACTTCTTCTGCCAAGCGCGATTCCATGCTAAAATGCTGCACACGTTTCTACTGATTTGAGAATCCGCTATGCCTGTAAACCAACCTCCAAGCTACCGCGTCGGCCCCGACAGCTTTGATACTGACATTGCTCGCCTTCAACGAGCACTAGACCGTTATGATGAAGGGAAGGGCTTGATCGGTGGGGATCCCAAGCGCCGGCCGCGCTGGCTCAACCCCTTGCCCGCCGAACCAGCGCCTGCATTTCGACTGCACCAATCTTCTGAAACACACCTTGAACGATTGCAGATATTTCTTGGATCAGCGCCGTTGGAGATCGAAATCGGCTGTGGTCCCGGCGACTTCATCATAGATTGGGCTGGGCAGCACCCTGAACGGCACTTTCTGGCCTTCGAGATAAAACTAAAGCTAGTGAACAGGATCGTAAAAAGGGCGCGGCGACAGGGCATCGACAACCTTTGGATTTCTGACGATGATGCCCGATACGATCTGCCGAGACTGCTGAAACCGGCCAGTGTCGATGTTTTCCACGTTCTCTTTCCCGACCCCTGGTGGAAACCCAGGCATCAAGCGCGGCGCCTCTTTGTCTCACCCTTTGTCGAGATTTTGGCGCTGCTGCTTCGAACTGATGGCGTTTTACGTGTGGCCACCGACGTTCCCGGCTATGGCAATGCCCTGCAAAGGGTGATTCAAACATCAGGACAATTCAGCCAACACAGACCTGAACTCGCAAGAAAATTCGCTGATGCCGCTGCAAGCAGTCGCCAGGCGTTTTGCGACAAAATCAACCGCCCCTACCGATTTTTCTACTTTACCAAACAAACCTTAACAGCTTAACGGGAGACCTCATGCCACGCCAGATCATACACACTTCGAACGCACCAGAGGCCATTGGCCCTTACTCGCAAGCCGTTAGTACTGGATCGCTCTTGTTTACCGCTGGCCAGATCGGTATCGACCCGCTGACCAGGCAGCTGCGTTCTGGCCTCGAGGCACAGACCCGGCAAGTCATGGCGAATCTTGAGGCCATTTTGACAGAGGCCGGAAGTGATATGTCCAAAGCCATCAAAACCACTATTTTCTTGACAGATATGAGTCATTTTAGCACAGTTAATACCATTTACGGTGCAGCGTTTGCCGAGGCGCCACCGGCCCGATCGACCGTTGCCGTATCAGCCTTGCCACTGGGTGCGCTCGTCGAAATCGAGGTCGTTGCTCTTATCATTTGAGCAAACCAAAAAAGCGGGTTAAATTCTGGGCTTTAGCAGTACGAAACAGTGTAAACACGGGGTTTTTCATTTTGCCAATTCCTATCAGGCACGGTATACTCCTAATCTATATTATTTGGAGGAGAAGGTCTTATCCATGAACAAGCTCGAAGAACTCCCTGAAGTACCTACTCAGGAGGTAGAAGTCCCTCAGAATCTAGACGAAAACGACACTCAAACAACCGAAACACAATCTATCGAGGCACAAGCAGCCGAACAAGATGTGCATCCGATGGAATTGCTGTTGAGTGAAGATACGTTTAGCTTCAAGGAACTGGAAGTCGGCGAAACTATCGAAGGCTCTATTGTCAGCATTAGCGACGGCGAAGTCCTTGTGGACATTGGTTCGAAGTCCGAAGGGGTTATCCCATCACGCGATTTGGATCGGGTAGATGATGAAATCCGAGACAACCTGAAGGTTGGAGAAACGATCTTCATTCAGGTCGTGCGACCTGTCAGCAGAGATGGGCATGCGCTGTTATCGCTTTCGCGTGCTCTGGCCGAGTACGATTGGCAGCACGCTGCAGAGTTGATGGAGTCCCAAGAAGTCTTTGAAGGCGAGGTCAGCGGATTTAACAAAGGCGGTATTATTGTTTATATCGGCAAAGCTCGCGGCTTTGTGCCCGCTTCACAATTGGTCAGTGATCAGGGCACGAAGCAAGATAACTCGGACGATCGTTTCTCTGCGTTGGTCGGTAATAAGCTGCAGTTGAAGGTTATCGAAATCGACCGCAGCCGCAATCGCCTGATCTTGTCAGAACGACAGGCCATGCGCGATTGGCGACGCCACCAAAAAGAAAAACTGTTGAGCGAACTCCAAATCGGGGATGTTCGTTCAGGCACGGTAAGTAGCCTCGCTTCATTCGGTGCCTTTGTCGATCTCGGTGGGGCAGACGGCTTAATCCATCTTTCTGAACTCTCCTGGGGCCGTGTGCAGAATCCCAGCGAGGTCATCAAGGTTGGAGATGAAGTCAATGTCAAAATTATCAGCGTAGATCGTGATCGGCGGCGTATCGGACTCAGCCTACGACAACTGCTGCCCGAACCTTGGACCATCGTTCATGAGCAGTACGCCATCGGTCAACTTGTTGAAGCCGAGATCACCCGCCTGACAAGCTTTGGCGCATTTGCCCGTGTAGACGGTTCGATTGAGGGTCTCGTTCACATCAGCGAACTCTCTGAGCAGCGCATCAACCATCCCAAAGAAGTTGTTCAAGACGGCCAGAAACTAACATTACGTGTCATCAAGATCGACCCCGACAAACGACGGATGGGCCTGAGCCTCAAGCGTGTTGCCGAGGAAGAATACGCCGTTATCGAATGGGCGCCCGATGACGCTGACGATACAGAGACGACCATGGCGACAGCAATGGCCGAGGCCGAAGAAATTGTCGAGAGCGACGATGGTGAAATCGTTTTGGAAGAAATCGAAGTCACCGATACGATCTTCGTAGAAGATGGCGAAGTCGTGGCTGAGGTTGTCGACGAGATCATTACCGAAACAGCGATAGAAGATGGCGAAGTCGTTGCCGAAGTAATCGAC
>PIVW01001228.1 GCA_003353825.1 Chloroflexota bacterium | reverse complement strand
AGGTCCCAAGGGTTGGGCTGTTCGCCCATTAAAGCGGTACGTGAGCTGGGTTCAGACCGTCGTGAGACAGGTCGGTCTCTATCCGCTGTGGGCGTAAGGAGGTTGAGAGGGGCTGCCCCTAGTACGAGAGGACCGGGGTGGACGCAGCGCTCGTGTGCCGGTTGTCACGCCAGTGGCATCGCCGGGTAGCGACCTGCGGCAGAGATAACCGCTGAAAGCATCTAAGCGGGAAACTCGCCTCAAGATGAGCCTCCTCACTGGATAACCAGGTAAGACCGCTGGTAGACTACCAGCTTGATAGGCCGGATGTGTACGCACAGCAATGTGTTCAGCTAACCGGTACTAATGGTCGAGGGCTTATCCCCCGTGCTATAGAGAACACGTGTCTCTGGCACTTCAGGGAAAGCACCTGGATGAACGTTACACACACCGCATTGTATGCACCACACACCTTTAAACACTGAGGATGTGTTGTTGGTGGCTTTGGCGGTGAGGGTACACCTGGTCCCTTCTCGAACCCAGTCGTTAAGCTCACCCGCGCCGATGGTACTTGGGGGGAGGCCCCCTGGGAGAGTAGGTCGCCGCCAACACACTTCCTCTTTGTCTTTTCTATACCACACTCACTCACGTCTCATTTTCCATCCCATTTTCATCCCCATCCCAACCTACCGCACCGTCACACGAATACGCTGCGTGTAATAACCAATATCGCGCATACCCGATCCCCCCTGGACCGGCGCGCTCAGATGATACGTGATATCAAGCGTGACCTGCGTCCCCGCATGCCACCCACCAATCAATGTCACCCACACCCGACAACGGTCATTCAAATCATACACCAACAGATTAGACGATGAGATTTGATCGCCATCAACATAAAACTCAATCGTAAACGGCGCCAT
>PIVW01000086.1 GCA_003353825.1 Chloroflexota bacterium | reverse complement strand
GGTTTGTTAGCCATAGTGCTGTTTTCTCCTCGTATAATATGAGAGTAGGCGGTAGCGATAGTGACCGCCTTAGTTGACAGAGATGGAATCTCTGGTATAGCAATAAGGAACCAAGCAACACAAGAGGGAAATACGCTTTCTCGCTTAGACGTGAAGATGATTGAAATTGGGTTAAATCGACTACTTTAACTGTGGCAGCGATCTTTCAACTGTAAGCCCTAGATACTTTCGACATTTTCTTCGTTGTGGACAAAGAGATCGTACTTTGGGTAGGGGATTTCGATGCCGTTCTGGATAAGTGCCAGCTCCATGGACGAATTCACCTTGTCACGCATGCTCCATTCTTGATCATGGGTAGCAATCCACCAGCGAATAGTTATTAACCTGGCCGACTTTCCGTATCCGAGGAACAGCACTTCCACTGGCCTGTCAGGCAGCACGCCTTCAACGTTCTTTACTGCATCGGATAACACCTGTCTTGCTTGGTCAATGTTTTTACCGTAAGGCAAGTGCAAGTCAGTGCTGAGACGGAAAGTGGGATCAGGATAGGCGTAGTTCACCACCTCGCTTTCTACGATCTTGCTGTTGGGTATGATCACTTCACGATTTTCCATTGTGCGTATCTTGGTAGTTCGCAAACCGATCTCAAGTATCACCCCTCTACGTCGCAAACTTTCGATGTATATGGCATCGCCCAGCCGGAACGGCTGACTCATGAGGATAATGAACCCGGACATGACGTCAACGACCACATCCCTTGCCCCGAAAGCAAGTAGAACACCTACGACTAATAGGGTAACCGACAATGCAGTATTGCTGATCCCGAAATGAGATAGACCAACACTTAGAGCCAGAATCAAAACCATGAGCTGGCTAAAACGGCGAGTGATGGTCAGAACTGGAGCTAATCTAGTGAACTCGTCAGTCTCGAGCTCGGCACTGTAGTTATCAACAAGGAGGTCGATAAATCGTAACGCTATCACTGCAGCCAGCAAGGTGATCAGCACAAAGAAAAGATCATCGACTATGGTTCGTACATTATCGCTGAAAAAATCAAGGCGTAGGATGGCATAGCGAGTTAGGATAAGTAGCACAAGCCACTGTAGCTCCCTGCTTAAGGCCTGAATGGGCGTCTTGCTGAGCTGAACACCGGTATGCCTGAAGAACCATGTAAGCAATTGCGCTATCAGCTTGACGATCACGAAGTAACCGATCAGAACGATTAAGATCGATAAGATTACATCGATCCAATCCCTCACCGACAAACCGATAAACTGTGTGCCAGTCAGACCCAAGTCATCAGCGATGTCATCCACCTTTTCTTCTACGATGCCAGGCGTTGGCGTCGGAACCGGGGTCCTGGCTTTAACTGCCGAGGTCACTTCATCGGCCGACTCAGCGATGCTGTCTTTTGCGACAGGTGTTGCCTGTGCGACATTTGGCGGCTGGGTGGGGCTGAGGGCAACGGTAGCGGTCGCAGTCGGCGCCGGAGTCGTTGGTTCAGAAGCGCAGGCAACCATGATCCCACTGAAGGCCAGAGTAGTAAGAAGTATCCGTGCACGCGCGTGTTTCATGATGACCAAGTGACCGTTAATACACAGTTAGCAATTGCCGACTCGATAGATTGTTCGTCATGTTAGCCAAATCTTGACTATGATTGAGACACGATGGTGTTGTCATCATTTTGGTTTGATTCAAGTGTGTCGCTCGATTGCAGCGCCCATTCGATCGCATCGAGTAGCGCCGTACCGTCAATGGGTTTACGAAAGTACCCTACAGCACTCATTTTTAATGCAATCCGCCTACTTTCTGGATCGTCATCAGCCGAAACAATGATGATGGGCACATGTGCGCTGCACGCCGATAGTTCCGCTTGCAGTTCCTTATCCGATAGCCTGAGCATTCGAACCTCAAGCACCACACATCCAGGCATGTCAAATCTGAGTGCAACAAGGAGGTCTTCTACTGAAGAAAATTCACGGATATCATAGCCAGCCACACGTAGCAAACGCACAAGCCCTGTCCTGGCCGACTGATCGCTATCTGCCACGAATACTACGTTGACATTGGTCATGTTAATCAAAGTACGGAATGTCTTTCGAAAACGATAGGCCTTCAACCTTTACCATAAATGGAGTTCGGAGCGAATTGAACCATTGTTTAGCTAAACTCCTTTCCGAACCTCACTTAAGAGTATATGTGGCTGGGAAGCTGGGCGATATACCATCTTAGTGGTACACGGGAAAACAAGGTTCGCTTGCGTAGCAGTCCATAAGTAGCGAAATAGGGACGGAGAAAATGGCTAAGTAACACCGATCGAAAGCGCTGAAACCATTCAAGATGACCTGCCTCAAACTATTTCGTTTCGAAGATGTCTTTAACGCCGCGCCCCGAAATCCCCGCCTGCCATTTCTAACTCACGAATCTATTGGACCTGCAAATCTTGTTCGCCACTAGACCAATAGGTCAATTTCCTAATTCGTCTTCCCCAAGCCCGTTCCCGATGTCAACAGACGCTAACTATCCATATTTCTGTCTTGCAGACTGTTCATCCTTGAAACAGCTGATATGAGTTGTCAGAGAATGTCTAAACAGCCGTGGACCGCCCCTTCAACATGAGGGCCGAGAACAAGACCGAATCTCGAGGCTCGCGTATGCCGACATGGATAAGCGCCTGTTCAATTGACCACAACAGGAAGGAGTAGAGTTCGGCTGGTGTTCGCCGGCGTGTTTAGTGGCGACGTGTTTTAGCTGGGAGGATACCAGCTTTTTCGCACAGGCGAACGAGTTCAGCAACCGATACGATCCCCATCTTCTGCATGACCCGGCCGCGGTGGATCTTGACCGTTTCCTCGGAAATTCCCAGCTCGGCCGCGATCTGTTTGTTCAGCATGCCGGTAGTAACGTAGGTCATGATTTCGTACTCACGTGGAGTCAACGAATTGATCCGTTCACTGATGGAAGAAATCTCGGCCCTTTGAGCGCGGTTCTCGGCGTCTTTGGCCAACGAAATGCGGATGGCTTCCAGCAGGTCGTCCCGGTCGACGGGTTTTGTCAAGAAATCAACCGCTCCCATTTTCATGGCCTCGGCCGTGATTTCAACATCTGCATGTGCAGAGAGAAAGATGATCGGCATGCTATATTCAGCCTTGACCATTTCCAACTGCAATTCCGGTCCCGTCATTTCCGGCATTCTGACGTCCAAGACAATGCAACCGGGACCGCCGTATTTGCCTGATTGCAGGAAGTCTCGGGCCGATGAAAACGACTCCTGTCTCATGCCGGCCGCCTTGACAAGACGAGCAAGTCCTCGACGGGCGGATGGATCATCGTCAATGATAAAGACCGTTGGTTCGCTCACGGCTCATCTTCCTTATTGGTCACGGGGAGTGCAAAGCCCACGCGAGCGCCTCCCCCGGGCCTGTTTTTCGCCCACATTCTTCCACCGTGCGCTTTGATGATCGAATTACTGATCGCCAATCCCATGCCCGTGTGGCCTGGTTTCCAAGTTGCCAGCGGCTCGAAGATACCATCTATCACATTCGGATCAATTCCCGAACCATTGTCGTCTACGCTAACCTTGACCTCATCGGCATCGTACTCCGTTGTGATTAGGATTCGCCGATCTTCACCAGTCTTGTCATTCATGGCCTGGCTGGCATTCATGATGAGATTGACCAGGACTTGCTGGATCTGGACTCTGTTTCCATTCACCCATGGCAGAGATGAATCAAATTGCGTCGTCAGCATGACACGCTGGATGATAAACTCGCTATGGAGAAGTTTCGTTGTTTCTTCCACAATAGCATTGATGTCGATCGGCAAGAATTCCACTCTCTGTTCACGATAGAGTTGCCGCAGGATGCGGATGACATCTCCGGCGCGTTTGGCGTCGGCTACGATATCGGCCATGATCTCTGACATTTCCTCTTCTTCCCACTGGCCGCTCTCGATCATCATTTCCGCAGCTTGCGCATTACTGAGAATGCCGGTCAGCGGCTGGTTCAATTCGTGGGAAATCGAACCGGTTAGCTGCCCCATACTCGTGGTGCGGTCGACTCGAGCCAGAGCCTCCCTTTGCTCTAGAGCCTCCTGCTCGGCCTGCCTGAGGTCCGTAATGTCCAGGTATACGTTAACAACGTGGTCGATTTCCCCATTGGCATCCTTAACCGAATACAGGTGACACTGAATCCAGCGCGACCGGGCTTCTATCTGCGCCAATCCCACCTCTTCCGCTGCTCGGCTGGCATGGTATTGAATGGGTGGCAGGACGACGGGCTGTCCCGAGAAGGCTTTTTCGACCAACGGCAGAATACCGAGTTCTTCAACTTGCTTATCGGTAAGCATGTTGTAGTCCGCCAGCGCTTGTGCGGTCTCTTCCTCATTGACGCCCCAGAGACTCATCCAGGCAGCATTTACCTGGATGATCTGTCCGTCGGGCGTCAAAATCTCAATAGCTAATGGTGATCCCTCCATGAGGCTGCGGAAATGCTCTTCGCTTCTCCTCAGCTCTTCTTCTACTTGCTTGCGCTCGGTGATGTCGGTTATAGAACCGGACATGCGCATGGCTCTGCCGGTTTCATCCCAGATGGCCTGCCCACGGGCATGAAACCAGCGATACCGTCCAGATTTGGCCTGGAGTCGATAATCAACCTGGAAAGGCGCCTGATCATTTAGATGTTGGTCAACGGCCTGCTGGGTAGCTCGGTAATCATCAGGGTGGATCCGGTTCCAAAACTCGTCCAGTGAGTCAGAGAATTCCCCTGGCGAGTATTCCAACACCTCTGTAACTCGGTCAGAATAATGCACCATGTTAGAGGAAATATCCCAATCCCAGAGTGCAGCCGTGGATCCGCTAACAGCCAGTTTGTAGCGTTCATCGCTTACCTGAAGTTCCCTGACCGTTTTTTCGAGGCTATCGTAGAGCAAGGCATTTTCCACAGAGATGGCGAACTGAGATGACAGGTGCTTGAGGAGTTCTACATTTTCCGGGGTGAAGACATCTGCCGTTTGGTTGTTTTCAAGATACAGCATGGCTCGGAGTTTCCCCTGGCCCAAGGAGGGGAGGCAGGCAATCGATTGGGTCGTATTTTTGATCAGTCGATCTTCGGCGAAACGATGATCCAGTTGGGCATCCCCCAAGACCAGCACATCTTGCGTCCTCTGGCAATAATTGAAGACCGATTCTGGGATGAGTTCGGTCTCGCGATCAGTCGGATCGAAGGGCTGGTGGAAAAGAGCCGTATGTTCATCGGTTGTTAAATCTTTTCGGGCCTGAACGAACCATTCATCTTCCTGCTTTAGCAGCAACACTGCTCTTTCCGCACCTGAGTTGGCCATCACCAAATCCATCATTTGGGTACAAAGTTGATCGAGATTGGTTTCGGCAACCAGCAACTGCGAAGCGCTGATGATACTTTCTACATCCAACTGGAAGGGCGTTATGGGCTGGGTAATGATTGTTTGTACCTTACCGGCGTCGCCGGAGCTCTGCCACGACAAATCAGAAAGTCCCGGAAGATCCGCAAAGCGCTGGCTCAGGCTTTCTACCAGCGCATGGGCGCCCCAGCTTCGCCAGGCCTGTGCTGCCTGGTGTAAGTTGTGAAGCGCTGCCTGGTGCAAGCCGAGATCCTGATAGAACTCAGCGGCAAGCGCATAGGCCAACCCGGATTCGCTCAGGTAGCCGTTTTCCATCGCGCCTTGGGCGGCCTTTTCGTAGGCCTGCATGGCCGGCAAAACCTCACCTCGAGCTCTAAACACCTCGGCCCGCACGAGCGAGAGCTTGTGCGCGAAGTTCATCGGCGCGTGACGGGCGCTGCGTTCCAGGAAATCGACGTTTTCCCGAAGTAAGCGATCGCGATCGGGGTCCGCCGGGAGTTCGCGGAGCTCGCGGGCACGACGAAGGCAGAAGACGAAGGCGACAATGGCGGAGTCCAGAGCCCCCGTGGCCGCCGCGAGGTAGGGTTCGACCAAGTCCGTCTGCTCCTCGACGATGGAATGGTCGCCGAAAAGGGTGGCGAGCCAGGCCTTGGTGGAATATAGGTAGAGGGGTCCGATCAGGTCACCAGTCTGGAGGAGAGCCGGTAGATCTCGATCTTCGTCGAAGAGAGTGCCACGCCACATCATGCCATTGACGGAAGACGTACCGCGCAGCAATCGCGCTGCCGTCACATAGATATTGACCCACAGGCTAATCGTGTCGAATTGGATAGCGTCAGTTATGGCACGCAGTTCGAGAGACCTTGCTTCGACCTCGGCAAGATCGACCGAAGCGTAGAAGGCGTGTTTGGGCCAGCCGGCAACCGAATAGGCGCAGAACTCGTTGTCACCGCTGTCGAGGGCGGCACGGATCGCACGCAGGAAGAGATCCAGAGTTTCTTGCAGATGTCTCACCCAGAAGAGCACGAAGACGCCGAAGTGCTCGAGCGCCCGGCACTGGGTGCTGCGGAAGGCTGGCTCCTCCGCGAGCCGCAGGGCTGACTCACAGCGCTCGACCGCAGCCTCCGGTTGGTTCAGTAAGCCACTTTCATAGCAGGCCCAGAAGCTGAGCAGGTAAGGAATGCTCGCCGGAAGGAGCCGCAGCGTCAGACAGTGCTCCAGGTTTATCACCAGCAGCAGCGGGCACAGTGGAGGTCGCGCCACGAAGGCCGTCGACGCGAGGGTCGTCGAGATATCAAAAGCCGCAGCCAACTGCGGATCCTGGTCGTCCAGAGGCCGCATGGCCAGCCACTCGGGTGGCTCGCGCTCGAGACGCTCATTCAGCGCCGCCACCCTGGAAATCGCGAACTCCCAATCCGGCTCGGCCGGCAGGTCCCAGCCTAGCTCGCGCAGGGCCTCGATCCCCATATCGAGAGCTTCATTATGGTGCTTGGAACCGGCGAGGAATTCCATGTGCGCCCTGCGAACGCGCGCCAGGTCGAGGGGGTCACGCCCAAACTGCAGCACTCGCCCGCCGTGATATTCCATGCCCGGGATGTCTCCCGACATGTAGGCGAGAAGCGCAGCCTGCTCCTCGAGATCCTGGGTGAGTTGATAGTACTCGTCCCAGCTATTCTCGCCGAGAAGCTCGATCCCGGCTCGTGCGTAGGTCAGTCCGGTTTCGAAGGCGTTGGCCTGACGGGCCGCTCGAGCTGCCTGCAGGTTCAGCCGGGCTATCTGTATTTGCTCCTGCTCATCCTCGACCAGGTGGAGTCCATGATTCAACTGATCTACAATCTTGTAAAGATCCTGCTCGTGATCACTCGCGCCATGTCTTTGCAGCAGTAGTCGGCCAATCGTGAGATGCAGAAGATCACGCTCCTCCATCGGCGCCAGGGTATAGGCCGCTTCCTGCACACGGTCGTGGACGAAGTAGCCACGATCATCGCGTTCCCACATCAAACCCGCCGCGACTGCTTCGCGGACATGACCAAGGATTGCGTCGTCATCGCTTTCAGTGACCACTGTCAGGGTAGCAAAGTCAAACTGGATTCCAATGCATGCCGCCATCTTGAGCGTTTCCTGGATATCGGTGGGGAGCTCCTCCAGCCTGCCAACCAAAAGTTCGACAACGCCGTCCGCGACATCCAGGTCCCTAAGGGAATCCAAATCCCAACGCCAGTGACCGGCGGCGGTATCGAGCGTGATGAGGCCCTGATCTTCCAGACTACGCAGCACCTGGCGGGTGAAAAACGGATTTCCATCTGTCTGCGAATAGACCACCCTGGAAAGCTCCCGGATCTCGCCTGGGTCACACCGCAGCACGTCTGAAATCAGCGCTTCGACATCCGCTTCCGATAGCTTGTGCAGGGTCATCTGTTTCAGGTTGACGCCGGCCTTTTCCAAATCTGCGATGAACGTCATCAAGGGATGATCTTCATGGACTTCGTTGTCACGGTAGGCGCCGACGACGAGGAGATGAGCAAGGTCGGGGCTGGAGAACAGATACTTCAGCAAGCCCAATGAGCCCGGGTCGATCCACTGTAAATCGTCCAGAAAGAAGCAAATCGGATGCTCGCTCTGAGCAATAGCACCGAAAAAGCGCTGAAAGACATAATTGAAACGGTTCTGCGCCTCCTGCCCACTCAAGTCCGGCACGGCCGACTGGGGGCCAATGACCAGTTCCAAACTGGGAACGACATCCGTCAGTACCCTGCCGTTTGGCCCCACCGCTTCCAGGATCTTCGACCGCAATGCCTCTAGCTGGGTTTCGGTCTGCGCCAGTATCTGGGATGTAAACAGGGCAAAAGCCTGGATGATCCCTGCGTAAGGGGTGGTGGCCAACTGGTCAAATTTCCCCTCTATGAAGTAGCCATTTTTTTGAGATACGGGTCGTTGTATTTCTTCAACCAGCGCTGTCTTACCAATCCCGGAATAACCACCGACAATCACGATTGAGGAGGTATCCCGGCAAACGCTTTCAAACGCACTCTCCAGCTCATTCAGCTCGCGGTCACGGCCATAAAGTTTCTGACGAAATCTCAGCCGACCGGCATAATCGATCTCTCCCAGTGGGAATCCTTCAATGGTATCCTCCGGACTCAAGCGCTGTAAGCATTTCTCCAGATCGGACTGAACCCCAGTTGCGGATTGATAGCGGTCTCCGGCGTTTTTTGACAGCAGTTTCAAAATGATGGCGCTGAGCACCTCGGGGATCCCGGTCGATACCTCCGACGGTGAGACTGGTATCCTGGCAATGTGATGATGGACAAGGTCCATCGGGTCGCTTGAATCGAACGGCAGTTGCCCGGTCATGAGTTCGTAAAGAACTATTCCCAATGAATATAGATCCGAGCGTTCATCTACTGCGCGGTTGATTCTGCCTGTCTGTTCTGGCGAAATGTACGGCAGGGTTCCCAGCACCTGGTCAGGATGGACCTTAAGTTGGCCGGTTCGATCAATGTGAAAGGCAGTACCAAAATCGATAATATGAACCGATTGCTGCATATTTCCGATGAGTATGTTCTTGCTGTTGATATCCAGATGGAGAATATTGTGTCGATGGATTTTTCCAAGGATGCGGGTTATACCGATGGCTATTTCAATTCTTGCCCGCAGATTAAGCGTTGTTCCGGCGATAATATCCAGCAAGGTCTCCCCATCTATGAATTCCATGATCAAAGCTGGCTGATACTCGATCGACTGTTGCTCAAGGACCTTGCGCACCCCCTCGACCGCGTTGAGGTGTCGGGTCATCTCATATTCCTTTTTTAACGATAGAACATACCGCCGGGAAGCACGGGCCTTCGAAGACTTCTTGATTACTACCGGATGGGGGTACTCCGGAAGCGTCTCAATGGAGATTATTGAGTTGCCTTGATAAATCGTATCTTTAGTCGTTGATTTCATATGCAATTGAAGTTATCACATCAGAGAGTAGATCTTACAGACCTTACAGACTAATGTACGACTCCCCTGAAAAAAGGTCGTGACAAGCAATCAAGGACGAAACAGCAGCAAGAATGGTGGGGTTTGAACGTGTTTTTCTCTGTGAACCCTCATGATTTTCTTTGCGATCTCTGCGACCTCTGCGGTGAACCAGTTTTTTTCAGTGGACTCATGTACATTCCCTGTGAGCCCAGTTTGGATGACAGTGATGAAATGACTCAGAAAAATAACTAGGTCGTCATCCCGCTCATCCAGCAGCAACCAGGCACGGGTCGTTTCAGATAATTCCAGCCACCTGCTGGCCAGCGTGGTTTTGCCATAGCCGTCCGAGGCTGAGACCAGGCGTTGACGGTCGGCGCCGACGGGTGTTGAGGCGTAATAGCAGGTAGGGTCGGTTCCCTGCTGAGAAACCCGAATTTTTATTGTAGATGATGCACTAGTGCACTTCGACGCAAGTGAGTCAACGGTTTCTACTGCGCTAGACGGGTCCGTGACCCGGCGGGATGCCACTCAAACCCGCCGCATCTCGGATGCGCCAGCGCAGTAGAAAAATATCTGGATATTTACGCATCGCTGTTCTAGTGATCGTATGACAGTATATGCGTTATCGCAAATGTCTCACAATCATCTGCTGAACACGAATGATTGACGAGGCCGGCCGATCGCTCTCGCCATTGTTCGTCATCTGAACAACAGACACTTTGTGGCTGAAAACGGTGGAGGTGTAGATTTACAGTATAGGGTTGGTCAGTTCCAGCAGCAGCACAGCCCAGCTAGCGGCTCGCCTGCGTCAAGGGTCCGGTGGACGGAACGCATCGATCCTTACCCTTGCTGTTGTTTCAAGTTGTCTCTATACTTGGTTCAGAAAGTTTTGCAATGAGCAGTGGAACCCAAACTGATATACGGAAATCACAATTAAGTGGTTGGTCTAGAGCAAACCTCCTCAGAATCTGACCTAGGTCCATGTAAATATGCGTCATTCGCCTTATTGATTCTCAGTACCAAACTAGGTATAAGTACGAGCAACGCCGGACACACCTGACAGAATGCAAAATCTCAACGAACCGCCCACCAAGGGTTCTATTCGCTACAGCCGTGTATTGACTTTGCCGCGAACGGTTGCAGTGGCATCTTCTGTTACCGTTGGATTGGCGATTTACATCTTGCTGGGCCCTACGTTGCGTCTTGCAGGCCGGGAAGACGTTGTTGGATCCTATTTACTATTGCTCATTCTGGCCTTGCCGATTGCCTTAACATTGGCAGAACGGGCAGGTGTGATCTCGGGTCGGGGCGGTGTTTACAATTTGGTGCGCACGCGGGGCAATCTTGTGCTTTCGTTTAGCACCGGCTGGCTGTTAATCGGTGGCCAGATCAGCCTCATCGCTCTTCTTGGCTGGGGTCTGGCGGTCCATCTCGACGTTCTCTTGGTGAGATTGCTGGAAAGGCAAATCGATCTCGATCAAATTGCCGCCCTAGTGATTGGGCTTGTCATCGCGAACCACATCTTAAGCACACGCGTCAGATGGAGCGCTCGCACTGCCGGGATTTTCGCAAGTATAGCGATTCTAACAGCCATGGTTGCCGCCAATTTGTTGCGGGGCATCGAAAACCCTCTGCAAAACTGGGTTAGTTACTCATCCAATGACATGTTCACTGCCGCTGTGTTGCTGGGAGCGGGATTATGGGGATTCTATTTTATTATCCATGCCCGGGATGAAGTGATTCGCCCCACGAAAACCATACCAAAAGCGCTATTGATCTCGCTAGGATTAATGGCCGGGCTCGGTATAGTGGCCGGATTGGCGATCAGACAGTATCCATCCAGTGTCACAAATCTTCTGACACCATTGCTGCAGATAACTGAGAACTCCGGTATATTGCCGGATCTTTTAGTGGCGATACTCTACGCTATCGCGGGGATCATCATCATCCTTTCAGCGCTCAATCGAGCAATCGTCAATACGGTAGAAACGACTGGGATACTGATTCGTGACGGCTTTCTACCCGATCGGCTCAACCGCCAGATCAACAAAAACGGATCACCCGTTCTTCTGTTAATTGGTTTGGCGGTGTCGGCCATGCTGCTGATCTTTTTTGTCGACACCCTACTCATCTTGGCATTGGTCGCCCTCTCCTTCTTTTGGACAGCTGCGCTAGCGCATGTCCCCGATCTATTTAGAAGAAAACCAAATCTACCTGATAACCGACGACCGAAATTACCCTTCCATCCTCTGTTTCCCGGCCTGACAGTAGCCACAGGCCTGTTACTGCCGGCTATAACCTTTGATGGCGGCGTTTGGTTTTGGATCATTGGATGGGCGGTGGCTGGGGCGCTGGTATATGTCTTTTATGCCAACACACATGCAGCTAAGATACGCCGGTCAGAGTCTGTTGTAGGAAAGGAGGATCAGCATGTTACCGGCCAGGCAAAGACACGATATAAAGTCCTCGTTGTCGCCAACGAACCCGCCAGAGCGCGGCGTTTGATCGACCTCGGAAAACGCTTGGCAAGAGCGAGACAGGGAGATCTCGTCGTATTACAAATCCTTGTCCTGGCCGACCAGATGCCTGACTATATAAAACGCCAGCGAGCGCAGTCAGCCTGGAAGCAACTTTCAGAACAGATCGATTCACTGGCAATCACTGACGTCCACATCGAGGCGGTTGTTCGATTAACAGCCAGCATGGCCGACGGCATTGTGGCGTCGGTTAGTGATGAACAGGCTGATCTACTGGTACTTGATTGGCATGAAGAGAGCGAAGACATTCGGGAGGCTTCATTTGATTTCAAATTTGATACGATTTTGAGGCACGCCCGGTGCGATATTGTGATCGTCAAAGGTGACTTGCCTGAGCAAGCACACGCCATCGTTGCGCCAACAGCAGGAGGTCCTAACGCGCCTACCGCGGCAAGAATTGGCGCCGACCTAAGTATGGCTGATGAAAGCAGTATCGTTGTCGTCCATGTCGTAACCGAGCCGGAAACACAACAAGTTAGAGAAACCGCGCAAATGAAACTTGACGCTACCCTTTTGGCATTGCAGGATGTCGGATCGGTCGAGTCTCGCATCGTCTATCGGCATACTGTTAGTGCAGGTTTGGCAAGTGAAATCGAAAAGGCTGTCATGCTGGTTATCGGAGCAGCCCAAGAGGGTGTCTTTGAAAGATCTTATTTTGGTGGTCAGGCCATCAGGATTGCGGAAGATTTCAACATCCCTGCCATCATGGCCAGTACGAGACGGCGAACACACTACACGGCCCTGACATTGCTCTGGGATGCGCTCTCCGGCCCTCTGCCAAAGCTCACACGACGGCGACGGGCAGATGTGGTCGCAGGTATGCGTGTAGGTGCACAACCAACGGTCGACTTCTTTGTATTGATTTTGCTCTCGGCCGTGATCGCTACGCTAGGCTTGCTTCAGAACAGTGCAGCCGTCATTATCGGCGCCATGCTTGTCGCTCCCTTAATGACACCCATCCTATCGATGGGCATGAGTATGGTTGTCAGCGATCTCAAACAGTTGCGAGTAGCAGCTGAGGCCACTGTACAGGGCGCGGCCCTGGCTATCGTGGTTGGCGTCGTCACCGTTCTGCTCTCGCCCATCCAGACGGTAACGATCGAAATCCTTTCGAGAACCACACCTAATGTTCTCGATTTGGTCGTTGCCCTGGCCTCGGGCGCGGCAGCCGGATATGCCGTGAGCCGAAAAGAGGTTGCTGCAGCCTTACCTGGTGTTGCAATCGCAGCAGCGTTAGTCCCACCCCTCTGTGTCGTGGGTATTGGATTCGGTATGGCCGATATCACGATTGCAACGGGTGCATTGCTTCTATTTATCACGAACCTAGTTGCTATCGTTTTTGCTGCCGCTCTAACATTCATTGCACTGGGTTTCTTTCCAGAAAGAGAGAATCGCAACGAAGTCTTCAAAGGATTGCGCATCACTGTCATTCTGCTAGCCATCGTAGCAGGCATTCTGATTGTTGCGACTATCTCGACGTCCCGGCAATTAGCGCTGATTAAAACGGTCGAGCAGGTACTTGATGATGGCCTCGAAGATGCTGCTGAAGTCGATGTGATATCGGTTCGCCGACAGGGTGATTATTATCTAATAACTGCTGATATTCTTAGTTATGAGAACGTAGATGTAACTGCCGCTCAGTTGCAAAGGACCGAGGATGAATTGACCCGCGCGTTAGAGGCTCCGGTCCAACTAACTGCTACCGTGATTAGTGGTTACAGCGGTGACATTAACGATTTGGATAAATTGCTGCTTATCAATGACATGTTCACGACTGCGGTCACCGAATTGAATGCGGACATTGCCTGGCTGGATGTCGGCAGAACCGATAACGGATACCTCATCTCGACAGTGATCATACTTTATGAGGACTCGCTCCTGACCGAAGCGCATTTGCATATCATTCAATTGGAGATAAGCACAGAAATCAGGTCGGAAGTCACAACGGATGCCACATTCATCCATGGAACGCGTGCTAAGTTGGATCCGGTGACAGCATCGACCAAAACGCCGACCACTACACCATCTCCAACCGCAGAACGTGATGGGCTGCGCCCTGCGAAACCGACCGATACACCACAGCCTGTTCCGACCGACACCCCAACATCGATACCGGAACCGACCAATGAACCTACATCCGAGCCGACGAGAGGACCGACCCGTACGCCTACAGATGTCCCGACGCAAGAGCCAACAGAAGAACCACTACCTTCTCCGACCTCAGCGCCTACGCTTGAGCCGACCGAAGAACCGACTGCCGTGCCCACAGAAGAACCGCCGGCAGCCACACCAGCCGGCGGTTAATTCGTTGTTTGTGTTTGGCAGATAGCCGGGCTGATCTGGGGTCACTTCATGGGTACAGAGGACTTTTTGCTCTGGCCCGTACGAATGACAACGAGGATTCATCGAGTAATTTCTAGACGAGGATACTCGCGAGCGGATTCGCCGGTACTGACGGAATGGTGAGCCTTCAGGCGCCTATTCAGGGAGTGGCAAGTTGTGCACGCCCTGCTCGACAGCCGCAATCATAAAGAGCCAACCTGTTGCCGCAGGTTACTCTCGCAGTAAAAGTGCAGAATCGCCAGACGACAACTTCCTTACTCCGTCACAGTCAATAGCAAGCCATACACCAACACTTTCCCGTCTTCACTGCGGCTGGAGCGCGAAGCTGTCGACATGATTGACTCATCAACGGCAGCCGAAACGAGCGGCAGGTCCCCTTCTGGGGGCAGTGGCGCAGTTAGCAGGCCCGTCACACCTCCCAAATCGTTCACCATAAGGAGTTTGTTTCCCTGAGGTGACAACGAACCAGACCACGGCGAGTAATAGCGATAGAGGATATCGCTGCCGGGAGCGGATTCAAAATAAGATTCAGGATCTGGCAGTCCACTGAAATCGACCACCGGAGCTATGGAACCACTCTCAGCGTCAACGTAGTAGAAGAGGGTGAAAGGGGTATGGGTTGACTGGCTCTGGGCTATCGTCAGCACTCCCTGACCGTCTGCGGTCCAGGATAGACCGGTGGGGTAGGCAGGGTACTGCTGCCATGCTGGCAGGGCGGCATTGAACAAGGATGAGGTCATCCACTCCTGTGGGGCGGCTCCGGCATCCGTCAGGGAGATCAGCCACAGGCTAACCTGCGTCCCGCCAAATTCGTCTAAGGTCGTGAGCAAGACAGCCACACTCTGACCATCAGGTGAGACAGCTGAGGGGCCATCCAGGAAGAATTCCTCCTGTTTGAACACGGGTACTGCCTGAGGAACAGAATCAGTCAGGTCACGAACCAACTCAGCTTCGCCCCCTTCGGGAGAAACACGGTAGATACCCAGGTTGAAGTTGAGGTATTCGCCTTGCGAGACAAACCGCCAGAAGTAAATCTGCCCATCAGTCGGATTCCAGGCGGGCAGATAATCTACGTTTGGCGATGGTGTGCCGGTCTCCTGGCGCCACGATCCTACATGTCCGTCGTCGGTCAGATTGGCAAAAGAGTCGTTGGCTACATTGAAAAGCCAGATGTCGCTATCGTATCCGAATTCCGCTGGGTTTTCGCTAAAAGCGACCCTGTTACTATCGGCTGACCATTGCAATTGGTAAGGATAGCCCAAGAAGAGATCGGACGATAATTCATGGCAGGATTTGGCGGCGCTGTTGAAAGTATAGAGACAGATTTGCCCTGTACGATCTCTACCGCGGCCTGATTCCGTGTAGTAGGCTAGATACGTCCCATCAGGAGAGAGCGAAGCGAACCAGGGATCGTCCTCGCCCACCACCTCAGGTAAAGATCGGGCGCTCTCCACGGTGACGGCGCCGGCATCTTCCCCGCTTCCCGCACCATCCTGCAGTGGCGCCTCCGTTGCCGCAGTTTCCTCAGCCGCACTTGCGTCGGCAGCGAGGTCAGCATCTTCCTCGCTCTCGCCTTTAGTCTCGGCAGGTGTTG
>PIVW01000541.1 GCA_003353825.1 Chloroflexota bacterium | reverse complement strand
CCGTCGAGGTTCGATGTGGAATCTCCGACACGTAGGTTTCCAAATGAATCTCTGGAAAAAATGGTGAGCTGCTCGAGTTCTCCAGAGACACAGGCGAGAGAAACATCCGCCGTCGAGCTTGGAACGTGAAGAGCGCCGTGAATAATTGACAGGGGAGTGCTGCCTAGGCTGCAGGCAGCCTCCGGGTAGTAAGGAGAAACACCGTCGTAATACCGGTCCTGAGGAGAGGAAGATGGTGGAGGAGTGCAAAGCCACGTCGCTTCTCCTCCAAAGGTGACGGAGAGAGAATAGTCTCCAGAATGCGGTACGGTGTACAGGATGGTACAAAGCCCGTGGCCGTTATATTGTGCCATCCCTCTGTATGCGTATTTATCCTGCGTCGAGACAATCGATACCCCGACTTCTTCCTGGCTTGAGTTGTCAGGTCCAGAATATGCAGCATTGTTACCGTACGCATCCCTCAATTGGACACCAAAATAACCTGTTTGGCCAGCAATTCCTTCTGATAATGAATCCCAGCCGCTCTGATAGTTGGCCTGGGCTTCGCTCATTGATGCCACAGGGGGGCCGGGTGCGACGATGACACTGAATGGAGAGCATTTAGATTCTTGACCTTTTCCGCAATAAATGTCCACACCCTCGGCAGTCTGAACATGAAGAGAATATTCGCCGGCCTTCGAAGCGGTGTAAGAGACGTAATACTGTCCTTCCCCAATGTACTTGATTGAACCCGTGGTAGAAGCTCCCAATGTAATGCTGCTTGGTCCAAGTAAATAGATGAGGAAGCTCCCCATTCCGTCCTCTGCACTGATATCGTAAGTCTCATTATTCCCTAGGCTATCCTTAGCCTGAATAATGAATTCTGCTGGAATTCCTGCTACTGCAAACTCCAAACCATCTCCCTTTGCATCGGTCCAAGGAAATGATGTTGCCCCGGGTATGACGTTCACGAGCCAAGGACTGCCTACAATTGGTGATGCGTACCACAGAGCCTCGCTGGGAATGATGCTAGGTGCAACAGAGTGACTGTACCACAAGAGTTGTACTGATGCAGCACCAACCTCTTCTTTATATTCAAGTACTAGGTCGTGATAGATGCCAAGCGTCAACGGAACGATGGCTCGGTATTCTCCCAGGCCAGAGGCATCCCAGGCATCAATAATTAATTCATGATCGATGAAGAGGCGGGAACTATCATCACAACGAATAATCAAAGTAAATTGTTCAGTTGACGGGGATAGAAGTTTTCCAGTCCATCGCACGGAAACATAGTCCCTGGCATACGCTGTAACAGGCCCCTCCCCCCAGTCAAATGATACTTGATTGTCAACGCGCTCGAGGGAAGGGGTACCCATGAGCCAAGCATTATCAAAGTATGCAGCACGAAGTCCTCCGTTCATAAGCTGATACGTAGCAACTTCATATAATCCCGTATATACTGGAGTGTAGGTCGCTGTGTACCGCGGGAGCCCAGCTATCATTTCAACTACTGTGAGCTGAGGATTGTCACCGATAAGAGATGCGTCGCTCCCCGCAATCACTTCACTGACAATGATTTCAGCATTGGACCCGGTAAGCCCTGAATAATCGGCCACTAGAAGAGGAATATCTCCGACAGCATCTCGAAACGTCACCAGAATGGTTGAACGCCCATTGATGCCAGTCAATTGTGATACGTCAACCCTACCTAACCCTGGCAAGGACTCTAGAGCAGCTTTCACGGTGCTAGCCGTAGCATCGTAAGGCAAGGGGGGGGTAGTAGTAGTACTAGTCTCAGATACCACCCCCTCACCGGCAAACATGGAAAGCGTAAACGTTCCGCCCAGAGGAGTAGGGCTGCCACCCGTAAGTTCCACCTTCTGAGTTTCCCATCGGTACGGGTACGCTTCAAAGAGGGGTAAGTCCCCTCGATCACCCGTGAAGGTTACCCACCAACGGAACCCGGCACCCGTATCTTCCCTGGTCACTTCCACGGATGTTATTGTAGACAGGGATTCGAGAGCTCCCTTAACCTCTCCTGAAGAAGCGCCCGCAGAAATGTCAACCGTGTGCTCGCCGTTCATGCTAAGGGTGAATGTTCCATCGGAGCTCGTACGCCCTTTGACAACTTCAACAACGCTCACGGAACTAGAGGGGCCCAATCCAGAAGAATCGGCAACAAACGCATCAACATTGCCAACGGGATCAACGATTGTCACGAGAATAGATGAAGAAGTGCCGCTAAGCACCTCAACCTCGACGTCCACATCAACGATAGAGTCGAGACCTGATTCAATGGCCAACTCAATCTCCTCTGCCGTTGCACCGGAACTAATTTGAACTACACCGAGTTCCCCGGGCAGAGTCAAAGTGTAATAATTTCCAGAGCCTAACCCGTTAACATCCGTGACTTGTATGCTCTGCCTCTCGTACACCGTTGACGTGTCTCCGCTTAGGGTAATTGCCTGGACTTCTGCGAAACCATCAGTATACGGTAAAACCTGAGCACTTCCTCCGGCGAGCCCACCGACGAGTGGAGCTGCGAGTGGAAGATCGCCTAATCGACTCGTGAAGGTGTAGATGTACGTTTTATTCGCAGAGTGGTATTCCACATCGACGGAAACACCCCATCCTGTCTCCAGTGAGGCTTTAACATCTGCAGCAGGCACGTCATGGGCAAAGCACGGGTCTGAGCTGCTCGTTCCCAGTGGCCACGACAGACAGACGTTCCCGGCGGTAACACTATCGTCTATAACGAGCATCTGTACTTCGAGCTGCACTGGGTGATACGTTGCAATGCCCCCATCTGACTCCCAAACCGTTTCATCACCATCAGTGCCGACTCTCCAGAGATCCGTAAAAAACGCGTCTCCACCAGCAAAGTCGTACGAGCCCACCCCACCTCCAGTCACAAAAGGAGACGCTGCTGCAATATCGGTTACCGGAGTACCATCAGCCTTTTTCGGGCTAATGGTAAAAGAGTTCGTCCGCCCTTTGATGAACTCTGAGATTGTCACGGTCCCTGCGCTAGGACTGATAGAAGAAAGTGCAAGCATGGGGACATCTCCATCCAGGTTGTTGAAAGTGATGGTGTACATAATGCTGCCGTCAGAAGTGACGTCACGCACCGCGCTCACCGACCCCTCTCCACCTCCAATGATAGATAAAGCCTCAGCCACTTCATTCGCAGTGGCAGGGGACCCTGAATCCACTGAAATAGGTGAAGACTCTGTAAGACCATCGTCGATGGTTAGCATCATAAACCCCAAAGCTCCACTGCTGACCACAATAACCTGTTGTTCACGAATGTGCCCAGCAATACCCACCAAAAGGGAGGGACCGCTTGCAGTCGTCTGAGCCGCGGCTGCTCCTTCTCGAGCAATGATCGTAGGGGTCGCACCGCTGGGTATCCCTGCCCCTATGGCATTGATTGGAACCACTTGAAATGCATAACGTTGGTCTTCCACGAGGCCCGTTGCAGTAAATTCTCTCTCCGATGGATTTTTTGCAGAGTGAACAAGCAGTGCGTGGCTACCGGCCACCATCTCAGATACCTCGACCCTTGCGGTTGTCCCCACTAGATGACCACCGTGGGCCTGCAGAAGACCAATGCCACCCGGATCTGATACAAATGTAACGAGCCACTCATTTGTTCCATCAAGGCCGGGCATTTTGCTGGTGCTCACTAAGCCAATGCCATTTAAGCCTTCCAAGGCCCATTTCATCTCATCTG
>PIVW01001227.1 GCA_003353825.1 Chloroflexota bacterium | reverse complement strand
GACCTCGATTACACGCCCGGGGTGACGGGACGTCCCTTCGTTATTCAGGTTCAGGTTAAGTGTCCACAGCCTCAGGCACTCAACGTTAGGTTGATTACGGTCAATCGAAACGCTGATGCAAGGAAGTCTATCCATAGTGAGTTCCAGTGGCAGGACGGGGTCTTCGCCTCTCCGCTCAGCAGCACCGCCGTTAAGTTTCAGTCGGGTACCGACCCGGTCATCGCCAACTGGCAGGACTACACTGTAGCTCAGGGCAGCAACCTCGGGCCCACCGACGGCAGTACGGTCGAGATGATTTACAATCGTATCGCACCTGACAACTACACGATTCGCCCAACAGACACGTTCAAGTATCTGCGTAACAACACCGACTATCGGGAGGCAGACATCGTGACGCTTTTGGGTGCTGCTACATCGCTTACCCCTGCGGGTTCTGACCCGGAGTACAAGGCAGATTTCGTGATGCCAAGCACGGGCGCCTACCTCTATCTAATCTGGGACTACTCGAACTGATGCCTAACTACACGCTGACATATAGCCCGCCTGCTGAGGGGTGGCCTTCGTTCTACTCGTTTGAGCCTGAGTGGATTCAGGGTATGAACCAGTACCTATATACGTTTAGTGGCGGGAATATCTTCCGGCACAATACCAACGGGGTGCGCAACAACTTCTACGGAACGCAGTTCAACAGCACCATCCAAAGCGTCTTCAACGACGAGCCCATCGTCAACAAGATTTTCAAGACGTTGGCTATCGAGGGCAACCGCCCTTGGGCCGCTACGTTTATCTCTGACCAGCAGGACGGCAGGTTTATGGACGTAGGGTTCTTTGAGAAGAAGGAGGGCGACTGGTTTGCTTTCGTGCGTACGGTCAACAACAACCCCGCTGAGCCTGACGACTATGC
>PIVW01000540.1 GCA_003353825.1 Chloroflexota bacterium | reverse complement strand
GACCTGGACGGTGATGGTGATGATGCCGCTGCCGCCGGACAAAACCGCAGAGGTCTCAAAGACCTCTGCGGTTTGAACATTCAACGTCCGGGTGATAGCCACATCGCCACTGCTGATGACACTCTGTACGGTTACGCTGACCGGCAAGTAATCGGTAATGACCACGCCGGTGACCGTAGCGTCGCCCACGTTGGAAAAGGTCAGGGTATAGGTAATGGTATCGCCGGGGGCGGCCTGGCCGGGTATAGCTGCGTTGGTGGTGACATCCTTGTTGATCGCTAAATCGACCGCTAACACGGTGATCGTTATCCTGGCCGTGTCGCTCAGGCTGCCGTCGGAGGCGATATAAGTAAAGTTGTCCGAGCCGAAAAAGCCGGTTGTGGGCGTATAGGTAAAAGTACCATCCAGGTTAAAGTCCAGAGCGCCGTTCAGTGGGCCGCTCAATAGCGTAGCCGTCAACTCGCCTTCTTCATCCTCATCGTTGTCCAGGACACCAAGCCCGTTTAGCTCTAATTCCCAGGAGACCAGCGTACCGATGCCTGAACTAAAGCCATCACCCAGGCACAGTTGCCAGGCGCCGGCTGCGTCCTCTCCGGCAAAGTCGCTCAGGTTTGCCAGACCGGCCACCGCGCCCGGATTGGGAGAAAAGTCGCACTGGCTATCATCCCGGCAAATCACCTCATGGTTAAGCACCAACGCGCCCATAGTTTCGGCGTCGTAGGGGGCGCTGTCGTAAAAGCGGAGCGGGAAAGCGGATGATATGTCTGAGCCATCGCCAAAGCCGATGTTGCTGCCATCATCGGCCAATTCGGCCATCCCAGGCCGGCTGAACAGTCCCAAGACAGCGCCCTGGGGGCTGACCAACTTGGCCGTCAGGTCGCCGACCCAGATATGATCCAGAGAAAGAGTGGGCGTTATGTTTGCCACTTTGCCGCCAGACTTTAACACGATGCCGGTATCTATTGCGCTACAGGCCATACTGCCCAACGAGCCGTCGTAGCCATCATCGGGGATACTGGCGTTTGGCGTGATCGTAAACGTTTGATGGAACGACGACTCTAGCGCTACACTCTGGGTGGTGATGTACAGATCATCCACGGCCACCGGCGCATCATTGACCGCCGTGACAATGAGCGTCACCGTGGCCGTATTTTTCAGCCGGATATCGTCAAAGGTATATCCATCTAAACCCGTTGTCGAGGTGGCCGGGTAGTTATCCTGCTGGCCAAAGCGCGCCTGGAAGGTGGCGCTGAAATCCTGACCGTTGTTCAACAGAGCCTGACTGATGTTAACATCTAACACCGGCGCATAGATCCCGGCTAAACCTTGCTCGTCGTTCAGATTGACCACCTGGAGCCATGGCTCCGTATCCGCTCCTCTGACCCACACCCGGTCATTGGTATGGGTTTCTTCGTCGTGGTGCATAAAGTAAAAGTCTAGCTTGATGCTGTGGCTGGAGGCCGTATAGCCCGACATATCCAGGCTGAGGATCAGGTAGTTGGTCTGTTCTGTGCCGTTGGGGTCACGATCGAGCGTGGCCGCGTGAGAACCGGAGTAATAGAAGCCGGCCCCGGCCTGGGTTCGCAAGCGACCTTCACCGGATAGTTCGTTTTGGTAACTAAAGTTGGGCGCGCCGGCCAGGGTCGGAGTGGTGGTGGTGTAGGTGTCGTCTCCGGTGGCCTCAAAATCTTCAAAAAAGATGGTCTGGCCATCAAAATCTGCATAAGTAAAGCTGTCACTGCCGTTAAAGTTCTGGGTGGGGGTGTAGACAAACGAGCCGTCGCTGTTGAATTGGAGTACACCGTTGGCCGGGCCGGTATCGAGCGTCGCTGTGAATGGGTCGCCGTTGGGGTCGCTGTCGTTACCCAGTACGCCGGGCGCGGTTATAATGAGCGTGATCTCTTCAGCAGTGGTATAGACGTCGCCGACTACCACCGGGGGTACATTGCTGACCGTCACACTCGCTGAGGCATCGTTATTAGTTGTATCGCTCTCGACCGAGGTAGTGGTAATGATGGCCATGTTGGTGAAGATACCCGCCGTTAAAGGATTGCTAAGGACGGCGGTGATAGTGATGACGCCGCCATCGTCAGGCAAGACCGCAGAGGTTTCAAAAACCTCTGCGGTCTGGACGGTGATCCGCGTAATCGCCACATCCCCGCTGCTGATAACGCCCTGCACGGTCACGCTGACCGGGATGTAGTCGGTGATGACCACGTTCTCAGCCAACAAATTACCAATATTGGTAAAGGTCAAGGTATAGGTGATCATATCGCCCGGATTGGCTGTAGCCGGGCTGACCGATTTGACGATGATCAGATCGACCGCTGTGACCGTCACCCCCACCTCGGCGTTATTATTAGTGGTGTCGCTCTCTATAGATGTTGTGGTAATTGTAGCTGTGTTGGTGAAGCGCCCCCCCGCGCTCAGGCTGCTGCTGACCTGGGCGGTGATGGTGATGATGCCGCTGCCGCCGGGCGAAACCGCAGAGGTCTCAAAGACCTCTGCGGTTTGAGTATTCAACGTCCGGGTGATAGCCACATCGCCACTGCTGATGACCTCCAGCACGGTGATACTGAGCGGGATGTAGTCGGTAATAACCACGTTTTCAGCCAGCAAATCGCCGCTGTTGGCAAAGCTGAGAGTGTAGGTAATAATCTGACCTGCTTCAACAATGGCGCTGTTCACGCTTTTGCTCAGGGTTAAATCAGCCGGGTTAAGATTGGTCAGGCTAAAGCTGACCGAATTGGTCACGCTTATAGCCGTAGCCGAAACCATGTAGCTGCCGGCGCTGCCGTTGGCTATGACTGTAACCGAGGCCACGCCGCTGCTATTGGTAGTGGCCGTTACCACCGCTGGATTGATCCCGGCCCCACTACTCGGCCCGGTAAAGGTGATGACTACCCCACTGATGTCCACCGTCTCAGTGACGACACTGGCCCTAACCGTAGCGGAGAGCGGTTGGCTAAAGGCGGTGTCGATCAGCGTACTCTGGTTGTTGCCGCCGCTAATAGTTAGAGTGAGACCCTGGATTTCAAGGGCCCCAATATCACATCCGGTTCCGACCGGTCTGGAAAAATCTCGCTGGTCGGTGGCCGGACAAGAAGCCGCATCCCCCGCGTCAATGGCCGGTGAGCCAGGGAGCAAGGCGAAGGTAAGGGTCTGGCCGCCAAAATTGGCCGGGCCGCTCAGGAGCGGGTCGCCGCTGAGGGCAGCCCCGCAGGTCCCATCCTCTATCAAGGTGTTGAGGTTGGTTGAGATCGTCCCGCCATTATTACAGCCAACGCCGCTGCCCCCGGTGGCGATCAACGTATTGCGCAGGTGGAGCGTACCACTATTATTATTACGAAGAATGGTCACATTTGCCGGATTTGACAGCGTGCTGTTAATCAAGGTCAGATTTCCCACAAAATTATTAATGGCCGAACCATCCGAAGGGGTAGCTAGCTGATTACTGTAAACGGCGCTGTTGATGACGGTCATCGTGCCGAAATTAGATAACCCGCCCCCCCAAACATTGGCCTGGTTGTCGGTTACGGCGCTGTGTTCGATGACCACCGTCCCCTGATTTAACAGGCCGCCGCCCAAGGTCGCATCGCCGCTGACGATGGTCAGATGGCTGAGGGTAACGACGCCGCCGGACTCAATTAGAAAGACCTGCACATTGCGCGTACCGTCGTTGCCCGTGTCGCCGCTGACGACCACCTTTTTGCCAC
>PIVW01001226.1 GCA_003353825.1 Chloroflexota bacterium | reverse complement strand
TTGTGGCCTTGCGGTTCTTTTCGTCAAATGAAGCCCGCTCAAGGGGCGCCAGTGCTGACTGAACCTCACCAATACCCAGCAGATGATAGCCCATAAGGAGCTGTAGATCCGTGTCATCGAGGGCCTTTTCCGCCTTTTCCACCAGGGCATCAATCTGTTTGAAGAGGGCATCTTCGTCCTTATAGAGCCCCCGAGGATAGAAAATGGTGGTGTTTCTGGGATCAATTCGCTCCAGGGCCAAGCGTAGCACATCAGCAGCCCCAGCATAGTGCCCGCCGGCAAATAGGGATTGGGCATAGGCAAAGGGCAAGACAATATCCGTTTGATCCAAGGCCGTGGCGATGCGAAACTCCTCGCCGGCCTCCTGGTAGTTCCCCAGCTCAAAGGCCTTAACGCCTCGGTCAAAATAGGCATCTGCCGGCCCCTGCTTGTCGGGTTCTGTGGGCTGCTGAGCCATCTTCTCACGTACATCAGAAAAGGTCGTATGGTCTACAGGTGCCAGTGCTCCGTCTCCTTCATTGCCATAGTAGTTGTACGTATAGTAGTTGCTGTCCCCGCCAATCGTTCGGGGGATAGGACTATACCCATACCAGGCATAGGGGTGCCAGCCATACCAGGAGTAGCGCATCTGATGACAATCAGCCGGCCAATAACCCCCTATACTAACAAATACATGTTTGCGGTGGTAAAACGGATGTACAACGCGGGCAGAGTAGTGATGTCCATAGCGATAATACACAGGATAGTGATAGCTTGGCCAGATCATCTGATGACAACGCCTATTGTAGCGATCGTAATACACATGCGTATGGCGATTTTGCGGATAAATCCCATGGGGGCGATCATGGTAGGCGACCCGCTTGGGCTGATGATGCATCCATCGATGTGATCGGGCACGCCGCCGAC
>PIVW01000085.1 GCA_003353825.1 Chloroflexota bacterium | reverse complement strand
AGCAAGCCCCGCTCTGCCAGCGCCGTGGCCCAGGTCGAGTCAGTCCTCTATTCCCTACAGCGCAACGACTTTCAGCTTGTTTTGACCGCGAACCCCCATGTTGAGTTTCAACTCCTTGCCCTGCTCATCCAGAGATTACGCCACACTGCCAGCCTCGCCGAAAAGTTGGCATTCCTGGACGTGCCGGCTCGGGTGGCGGTGCTACTTTTACGTCTGGCAATAGATTTCGGCGTAGAGGATGGCCGCTGCGACGCCCTGCTGAACATCTTCCAAGCGGAGCTAGCCACCTATGTCGCTGCCTCACAGAAAAGCGTCAACCGGGCGCTGGGCGACCTATCACGCCAAGGCCTGATTGAAGTGCAACCTAAGGGAGACTATCTACATCACCGATGCGCAAGGATTACGGCGGCGTGCCACAGAGTAACAACGGGGGTGAGAGACCGGCAAAAGCCTCAATCGTTCGAAATTCTCAGGCAAGCGCGGGCAAGGCCAGAAGAACTTTGCCACTACCGGCCTCGATTGCCGAAGTCCGCCAATCGGCGTATACTTCAGCAATAATCAGCAGTCTTGTTACAAACAAATCCTGTAACAGTTAAGCTAACACCAAACACTACCGACCATGAGCATCCGAAGCACCTGGAAGATAAATAGATAAGTAAACAAGTAGATAAGTAGCAAGTGTAGTCACTGCGCTGGATACTAAACCCCTTGTCTACTTGTTCCCTGTGTACTTCTCAGGCCTGCATTCGCAAAAACCCCGGTCGGTGAGTCAACCTTGCTAGCTACCAAATCCCCACGAAACTTTTTTACATGACGGATCAAGAGGGTAAATCAACTAAAGAACATTCACCTCCACGCGACTGGCCTTACTCAGTCCGATTGATATCGGCCGTTCTGTGGCTTGTACTGGGGCTGGGCTTGCTTCTGCTGGCGCAGCCGGTTTGGTACCTGATCAGTCTGGCGCTGATCACCGCCTACCTGTTGCAACCTCTAGTAGAATATTCTGCGAGATTACGCATCCCCCGGGCGCTATCTGCGGCCATATTGATCGTTGTGTTGATCGTCATCTTGACACTACTCCCCATTATCCTCGTCCCGGCGCTCTTCAATGATATCGAACCGATATCTATCGATGTCGATACACTTTGGAATGGTACGGTTATTTGGGTAAACCAGTTACCCGACACCTATCCGGGCATCACTCTCTTTGGATTCGAACTAGGCTTCAAGCCTTTTTATGATGAGTTTTTTGCATATATCGATAGCCTGGGGTCGGTGATTCAGATCGGTATGCCCACGAATCTGGCAGGATTCCTGCAGGATGCCTTGAGTTCGGCGACACAAGTAGTTGGTGTGGCGACATCGGTTGCGACAAATGTCATCGGTAGAGTTGCAGTCATTTTCTTTAGCCTTTTACTTCTGCTGCTCCTAACCTTTTATTTCACCACAGATCTGCCACGCCTGCGCCGCACCGTTGTCAATCTAGCCCCCGATTCCTACCAGTCGGAGTGGGCCGAACTCTGGCGCCGCACGGGCGGTATCTGGAATTCCTTTTTCCGAGGCCAGATTGTTCTGGATATTGTGGTAGGGACTGCTGTGTGGATGGGTTTGAGCATTGTCGGCGTGCCCGGCGCCCTGGTACTCGGCATTTTAGCAGGAATTCTGGAGGTAATCCCAAATCTGGGCCCGGTCTTGGCCGCTATCCCCGCCGTATTGATTGCATTGTTGCAAGGATCGACACAATATCCAGAGATGTCTCATCTCACCATTGCGTTGATTGTCGTGGCGCTCTACGCCGTGATTCAACAATTAGAGAACTACATTCTGGTTCCGCGGATATTAGGTGGCAGCGTCGGCGTACATCCGGCCGTTATTCTCGTGGCCGTTACGGTCTTTACGATTCAGTTCGGTATACTGGGTGCGTTTATCGCTACACCTGTCATTGCCACCGCTCTCACATGGTTCAGATATTACCACGCCCGGATTTTAGGCAGACAACCCTATATCGAGGCGGTTCCAAAGACACCTATTCCTCAGAAGGAACCTGCCTCGGAAGCAGAGGCGCAACTCGATTCTGAACAACCGCTAGCAGTGGGTGACAGAGAAGATGGGGAAGAGAACGAAAAATTGGTTTCAATAGATAGGCCAGATGGTGACAGTTTGGATATGCCTGCTGAAGCCTAAAAGCGGCTATTTGGATTTTGGTTGAAATGAAAGGCCGATCTGTTACAAAACGTGGGAATTAGAGAAGGCGGCTTACTTTTATTTGGATTTGAGGCCATGTACAATAGCATTATGTTCTCGAGTCGTTGGCACTATGCTCTTTCCCGACGTAAATTGAACAACCTACTCGATATTTTCGAAAACATTTTTATCATTCTCTGACGAATTATGTGGTGGGGGTGAGGCATTCCTACCACATTGGCGCTCTGTACGCGACTTTCATCTTATAAAGAGGGTTGTCTTGGCAGATAGTTGTAAGAAATGCCTCACCCCTACTCACACGGTTTATCAAAAAATTCTAATCTTACTTAAGGGTCAGTCAAAGGAGATCTGATTCGATGCAAAAAAAACATCGTCCTGTAGCAGTCCAGGAACTGGAATCCGTCGTCATTCGATTTGCAGGGGATTCAGGCGACGGAATGCAGCTTACGGGCAACCAATTTACAAACACCGCTGCTATCGTAGGTAATGATATCAGCACATTGCCCGACTACCCTGCTGAAATCCGGGCGCCGGCCGGCACACTGGCCGGGGTTAGTGGATTTCAGGTACAACTATCTCACAGTGATATCTGGACACCCGGCGATAGTCCTGACGTGCTCATCGCCATGAATCCCGCCGCGCTCAAGGCCAGTCTGCCAGATTTGGATGTGGGAGCCGCCATCATCGTCAATACAGATGCGTTCACAACGGCAAACCTGCACAAAGCCGATTATGAGACCAACCCTCTGGAAGATGGCACGCTAAAAAGTTACCGGGTCTCTGAAGTCCCCATCACCTCTATGAACCGCAATGCGGTAAAGGATATCGAGGGATTACGGCCAAAAGAGATAGATCGCAGCCGCAATTTCTTCGCACTGGGTTTGGTCTATTGGGCCTATGACCGCCCCCTGAAAAACACTATAGCCTGGGTGCAGAAGAAATTCGCCAAACGGCCCGAAGTGGTACAGGCAAATATCAAGGCTTTACAGGCCGGTTACTTCTTTGGCGATACCACCGAAGCTTTTCAAGTACGTTATCGCATCAAATCTGCGACGCTCCCGCCTGGGGACTATCGCAAGATCAGTGGAAACGAAGCCATTGCTATCGGCCTGGTCACCGCTGCACAAAAAGCAAACAAACCATTGTTTTATGGCTCCTACCCCATCACACCGGCCAGCGACATCTTGCACGCGCTATCACCCCTGCGCAACTACAATGTAATCACAGTACAAGCAGAAGATGAGATCGCGGCCATGGGGGCTACCATCGGTGCTGCCTTTGGCGGTTCGCTGGCGGTAACGGGCACCAGTGGGCCGGGCATCGCCCTGAAAAGCGAAGGGATGAACCTGGCGGTGATGTTAGAACTGCCCATGGTTATCATTAACATTCAACGGGGCGGCCCCAGCACAGGCCTTCCCACCAAGGTCGAGCAATCCGATCTTCTGCAGGTGATGTTTGGCCGCAACGGCGAAAGCCCTATCCCCATCATCGCGCCAGCGACACCATCGGAGTGTTTTGAAGCTGCATTGCAGTCTTTTCGATTTGCCATTAGGGCGATGACACCGGTTGTCCTCTTATCTGACGGCTATCTGGCCCACAGCGCCGAACCTTGGCGCATCCCCGATCCAGAGGCGATTCCCCCCATCTATGTCGAGCACCCCACTGAGCCGAATGCCGATGGGCGACTCTTACCTTACAAACGTAATCCTGAAACCTTGGGGCGACCCTGGGCGATCCCTGGGACGCCAGGTTTAGAACACCGCCTGGGAGGTTTAGAAAAAACTCCCGAGTATGGCAATATCTCTTATTCGCCACATGATCACCAGCAAATGGTCAACGAACGAGCGGAGAAGATTGCCCGCTTGGCAGATATCATCCCCGATCAAGCTGTTTACGGCCCCGAGGAGGGCAAATTGCTCGTTGTCGGCTGGGGTAGTACCTACGGGGCCATCCATGCGGCTGTTGCCCAGGCCCGGGGCAGAGGTCAGTCAGTGGCGCATGCCCATATTCGTTACCTCAATCCCCTACCCAGTAACCTGGGCGGCCTTTTTGATCGTTACGAGCGCATTATGGTGCCTGAGATGAACATGGGACAACTTAGCATGTTATTGAGAGCCCGTTATCTGAAAGACATTATCTCTCTCAACAAGGTGCAAGGCCGGCCTTTCAAGATCAGTGAAATCAGCAGTATGATCGATACCCTGCTGGCTGGAGAACAATCATGACGATAAGCGAACCGATTCAACTCACACGCAAAGATTTTGTATCCAACCAGACCGTACGCTGGTGTCCTGGTTGTGGTGACTACGCGATCTTGGCGCAACTACAGAAAATGATGCCTGGTTTGGGAATACCGAAAGAGAACGTTGTTTTTATCTCCGGCATCGGTTGCTCCAGCCGTTTCCCATACTATATGAATACATACGGCGTGCATAGCATCCACGGGCGGGCGCCAACCCTGGCAACTGGCCTCAAAGTCGCTAATCCCGACCTCAGTGTTTGGGTTATCACCGGGGATGGCGATGGCCTTTCCATCGGCGGTAACCATCTCGTTCATGCCTGTCGCCGCAACGTAGATATCAATATCATCCTCTTCAACAACCGTATCTACGGGTTGACCAAAGGGCAATACTCGCCGACATCGCCGACCGGCACTCATACTAAGTCTTCTCCCACGGGGAGCATCGAGCAGCCCCTGAACCCTATTTCCGTAGCACTTGCATCGGAAGCGACCTTTATCGCCAGAACGGTCGATGTCATCCAAAAACACATGGGCGAGACGTTCCGTAGCTCCGCCGCGCACAAGGGCGTTTCCTTTACCGAGGTTCTTCAGAACTGCCTGATCTTCAATGACGGCACCTGGGATGCGTTCAGTGATCGCAAGATCCGTGATGACAGTAACCTCTACCTGAAAAATGGCGAGCCTATGATCTTTGGCAAGAACAGTGACAAAGGCCTGATTTTGGGCAGAGCGGGTCTGGAAGTGGTCGAATTAGGCGAGGCTTATCGTGAAGAGGATTTGATCGTACATGACACAAGCTCGATTGGCATTGCCTGGATGCTCAGTCGTCTGGAGTATCCCATGCCTCTGGGGGTTATCTTTGACATCGATAAACCCACATATAGCGAAGGCTTGTACGAACAGGTCGAACATGCAAAAGTACAACGTGGCGAGGGCGATTTACAGAGTCTTTATTTCACCGAAGATAGCTGGACAGTGAGTTAAAAGCTTGGGCATGGATCATTCTGCCGAGTTTGCATCTTTACCAATCCAGGTTTGCGATTGCGAACAGAACCAAAGATTAATGACTGAAGATTCAAGACCCTTCTGCCGATCGTCCTGAAACATTAATCTTTGATCTTTAATCTCTTTTGTAATGGTCGATCACATGTTGTACAGATGAATGGGACGCAGATAAACGCTGATGACGCGGATAAAAGAGGAAAGAATCTGCTTTTTCCGCGTTCATCTTTCGACCCGGCTCAGGACAGGTCTGCGTCCTAATCCTACCCGACAGCCTTCAACATGTGCCTGACTAATACAATCTTTAATCTCTTTTCCTCAGAACATCGATTTGTAAAGATGTGGGACGCAGATTCTGAATCACACCGGTAAATCAAAAGCCCGTCCGTAATGGACGGGCTTTTGGCCAAAATGACATGTCAGGATTTAGAAACCCCCGCGACGCTCACGGCGACGCTGAGCCTGGCGGGCCTTACGAATGGCCTTCTGCTTTTGCAAACGACGCAACTCACTGGGAGGCGTGAACCAACGCTTGCGACGCACTTCTGGCAAAATGCGCGCCTTCATCACTTCCTTGCGGAAGCGTCTGAGCAGAGAGTCTTGGGACTCGCCTGGATTCAGCTTTACGCTCATGAAGAAATCACCACCTTTTTTGCATAGTAGTCGCCAGGGTAGAGCCCTGGCGCAGGGGTCATCTTACTCGCGGAACACCCAGTCTGTCAAATCGAACCTCGTTTTTTTACTTCGAACCATGCTATTCAGATTCTGTCCCCAGTGTGCCGAAAAACCCATTGCGCTCTCACAAGACGGCCGCGCTCGCATGTCTTGTGAGAGCAATCAGTGCTAACTTCTCAGGATGACAAATTATGACCGTTCTCACGCGCGAGCTCGACTTTCATACCCAGGGCAATTGCGATTTTCTCGACATCACCGACCAAGTCGAACAGGCTGTGCATTCTGCCGGACTAGAGTCGGGGATAGTCACCCTATTTACACCCAGCGCCACCAGTGCTCTCACAACCATCGAATTTGAATCAGGTGCATTAGCCGATCTCGAACGATTTTTTGAGCAGGTCGCACCTCAATTCGCACAAGAGTACCGGCACAATCAGCGCTGGCATGATGGCAACGGCCACAGCCATCTGCGCGCGGCCATGCTTGGACCCAGTCTTACCATCCCTTTTGTGCAACGGCGCATGACTTTAGGCGCCTGGCAACAGATCCTGTTTATCGATTTCGACAACCGCGCCCGCCGCCGCCGCCTTGTTCTACAACTGATCGGTGAGTAGCAAAATAGCTACACCTTGTCAAACGGAGGGCTATGGCAGATATTCTTCAAGATCGAGTATAGCAAACAACCGTTGCTCAACATCCTCTGGCAGTTCGCCAGGTACTTCATCCAATTGCTTGACCAAATAGATCGTCTTTCCCAAGGTATCCAGAACAACACGGCAATTCTCACAATCGGCCATGTGTGTTTCTAGCTCTATACAAAGTCCGGGCGCCAGCTCACCATCCACATAATCATTGAGTTGTGTCAACATCTGCTGACAATCACCGGCGGTATGTTGGTGGTCTATAGTCACGATCGTGCACTTTGGGTACTGGTTTGGCTGAAATAAGGGGTCAACAATTCCCGCATACGTAGGCGTGCTCGGTGGAGCCTGACCTTCGCAGCCGAAACGCTGATATCTAGCAGGTCGGCGGTCTCGGCCGTGCTGTAGCCCTGAATATCGCGTAAAATGAAGACGGAGCGTAAGGTTTCAGGCAGTTCGGCCACAGCTTGCTCGATGACATCTCTTGTTTCGCTGTCAAGGGCCATATGCGCTGGCTGAAAAGCCCAATCTTCGATCTGGCGGGGGATATCATCACCCTGTAGGGTTTCGATGGGGCTGTCGAGAGATACTTCTCGATCTTTACGTTTTCGAAGACGCATGAGAGCGGCGTTGGTAGCGATGCGGTGTAGCCATGTATTCAACGCACTTCGCCCTTCGAACTTCTGGATATTTTTACAGGCGCTGATAAAAGTTTCTTGTAATACCTCTTCGGCTTCATCAGGGTCCCCCATCATGCGTAAGGCAACAGCATAAACACGGGGGGCGTATCGCTTGATCATGCAAGCACACGCGTGGTGTTCGCCATTCTGCAGGCCTTGCAGAAGCGCTTCCTCATCATCGTAGATGTCGAGGTCGATTTGTAGTACGTTCATTTGGATGCGCGCTGATTTGAATGAGTTACATGGTAGCGGTATACACCGAATTCATCATACCTGGAAATGCCATCATGAGCCAATTGTACATGCTCCCGACCTAGAATTCAACAGATCCGCCCAGAATGATCGGTTGTTTGCACCAGAGTCCGTCGCATTCTATAATTCGATCTAAATATCTCGTATACTCATCCCATTTAACCTATGATCCACACCATCAGCATCGATGGAAAGACCCTGACAATCGAACAGGTAGTCGCTGTTGCCAGAGCACTTCCCGGTGAAGTGATGCTTGAATTGACATTAGAAGCTGAGGCTGCCGTAGGGCGTGCCGCAGACGCGGTCGAGCAAATCGTCAGTGAAGGGCGCATTGTGTACGGCATCACAACAGGGTTTGGCGCATTTAAAGACAAAATCATCCCCAATGATGATTTGAGACAATTACAACGGAACATCGTGCGTTCGCACAGTGCCGGCGCCGGCCAGCCCTTGGCGACCGAAATCGTGAGGGCGATGATGTTGGTGCGGGCAAATACGCTGTCATCAGGACACTCCGGCATTCGGCTCGCCACACTGCAACTCTTGCTGCGCATGATCGAACGTGGTGTGCATCCACTTGTACCCCGTCAGGGATCGTTAGGGGCCAGTGGCGATCTGGCGCCGTTAGCGCACATGGCCCTGGTTATGATCGGTGAAGGACGTGCAGAGGTAGGGGGCGCCGAAATGCCGGGCCAGGATGCGCTGGCCGCTGGCGGTTTGCAATCAATAGAACTTGCCGCCAAAGAAGGATTAGCCCTTACCAATGGCACGGCACTGATGGTGGCTCTGGGCAGTCTGGCAGTCGCCGAGGCGGAGATATGCTCTTATGTTGCCAGCGTTGCCGGGGCACTCACGCTAGAAGCACTGAATGGCACGACCTCCGCCTTTGATCCTCGTATTCACGCAGTAAGACCTCATCCCCGCCAAATCGAAACAGCCAGATTGCTGCGTCTGTTGTTACACGGTTCGGACTTCGTTCGCTCTGATTTAGCTGCCGATACGCAGGATGCGTACACGCTTCGATGTATTCCTCAAGTGCATGGCGCCTGTACCGATGCCGTAGTTTACACACGATGGGTTGTCGATATCGAGTTGAATAGCGTCACAGACAACCCCCTGATCTTTTTTGAAGAGAATGGATCACCCGTCACCCTGAGCGGGGGTAACTTCCATGGTGAACCATTGGCTATTGCCTACGATCATCTGGGACTAGCCATGACCGAACTAGGCAACATGTCTGAGCGCAGGATCAACCGCCTGACCGACCCCGCCAGCAATGCCGGACTCCTCCCTCCCTTCTTAACCGATAAGGGTGGTCTGAACTCGGGCTTTATGCTCACTCAATATACAGCTGCTGCCCTGGCTTCGGAGAACAAAGCACTCTGTTTTCCGGCCAGCGCCGATAGCATTCCCACCTCTGCTAATGTAGAGGATCATGTCTCTAACGGCCCCATCTCAGGACGCCAGGCGCGTCGAGTTCTACGCAATCTGGAGCATATCCTCGGCATCGAATTGATGGCAGCGGCGCAGGCAATCGATTTTCGCCGGCAGGAGTTGGGCGAGCAGGCCCGCCTCGGGAGAGGGACGGCTGCTGCGTATAAAACCATTCGTGAACATATCCCTTTCCTTCCAGAAGATGCAGAGATGGCGCCCCATATGGCAAGAGCTGCACAGCTTGCGGCCGATGGCGTCATCCAACAGGCTGTCAAAGAGGCACTGAAAAGTGTCTAGCAATTATTCCAGACTGCGCTGGTATAAATGACTTGGTAACAAAGTGATCACCTTGCCACCTTGTCACCCCTTCACCTTGTCAGATACGACACCAAATCGACAAAAAATTGTCGATGATCTTGAATTCTATTGACTGATTATTACCCAGGAGATTGTTATCATGGAACTTGCTAATCTTATCCGTTATGCCCGCGGTGACGAGCCTGTCGAGCTTCTCTTGAAAAACGCCAGAATCGTCAATGTCCTCAGTGGCGAGATCATACAAGGCAGTGTGGCGGTTGTCAGCTCTCGCATTGTCGGTATCGGTGACTACGAGACTGAGGAGATCGTCGATCTCGAAGGGGCTTATCTGGCGCCCGGATTTATCGACGCCCACGTGCACATCGAAAGCGCCATGGTACCACCTTCGGAATTTGCGCGAGCGGTGGTTCCTCGGGGCACAACGGCTGTTGTCACCGACCCGCACGAGATAGCCAATGTGCTGGGGCTCGATGGCATCCGTTTTATGTTCGAGAGCGCAAAGCACGGCCCCTTGAGCATGTATGTCATGGCATCTTCTTGTGTTCCGGCAACGGGCATGGAAACCAACGGCGCCGTACTACACTGGTATGACCTGGTATCCCTGAAAAGCGATCCCTGGGTGCTGGGTCTGGCAGAAGTGATGAATTTCCCCGGAGTCGTGGCCGGAGATGAAGATGTTTTGGACAAATTGCGCATCTTTAAAGATGATGTCATAGACGGCCACTGCCCAGGTTTGTCTGACAAGGCACTCCAAGCTTATGTGGCAGCCGGCATTGCCTCCGATCATGAATGTACGACCGTAGAAGAAGCACGAGAAAAACTGGGCGCCGGTATGGTTATCTTTATCCGCGAGGCGACGAATGCTCGCAACCTCAAAAACCTGCTACCGTTGGTAACAGAGGCCAATCACCATCGTATCTGTTTCTGCACTGATGACCGCCAACCGGCGGATTTGTTGGATGAAGGACACATGGACTTCATGGTGCGTACGGCCATCGCTGAAGGACTAGATCCGATCATTGCCATCCGTTTGGCGACATGGAACCCTTCTGTCTATTTTCGACTGCACGATCGGGGGGCGATTGTGCCCGGACGCCGTGCGGATATGATCGTGTTCGACGACTTGCAGGCGCCAGTGCCAAGGCTGGTTTATCGTGGCGGGAAATTGGTAGCGAAGGAGGGGAACATGCTGACACCGCGGCGGCAGTTGCCCGAACGTAGCCTGCGCCATAGCATGGCAGTAGCCTGGGACAAGGTGGATCTGGCTATCCCCGCCAGTGGCAGTACGCTGCGCGTGATGGGCGTTATCCCCAACCAACTGGTGACAGAGCACTTGCAAGAACCGGCGCTGGTGCAGAACGGTCAAGCTGTTTCAGACCCCGCCCGTGATATCCTAAAAATGGCCGTCATCGAACGACATATGTATTCGGGTCAGGTAGGCAAAGGATTTGTCAAGGGTATTGGCATCCAGCGGGGCGCCTTAGCCTCCTCCATCGCTCACGATCACCACAATATCGTCGCTGTTGGTGTCGATGATGACTCCATGCTCACCGCAGCCCGTCGAGTCACGCGTCTAGGAGGAGGCATGGTTGTGGCGGATGGCAACAACATATTGGTCGAAGTACCACTCCCCATCGGCGGCCTCATGAGCACTGAGCCTGTCGAAGTCGTGCGCCAGCAAGTGGACACCGCAATATCGGCCGCACGCGCCTTGGGCTCCACACTTCACGATCCCTTCATGGCCATGAGTTTTCTGGCTTTGGAAGTCATCCCCAGTCTCAAACTCACCGATCAGGGACTGGTGGATGTAGATAAGTTTGAGATCGTACCGCTGTGGGTCAGATAATCGTACGGAGCGTTCTGTGATCAAATGGGACGAACTGCACCTAGACAGATCGCCCCATTCTTGTGACTGAACACGCTATAAACTATTTCGCAAACTCGACTGCCCGCGTTTCCCTGATAACGGTGATCTTAATCTGTCCGGGATACTGCAAGTTATCCTCGACCTTTTGGGCCACAGAACGAGAGAGCTCGATAATCGACATATCATCCATCGCCTCGGGTTTGACGATGATTCGCACTTCCCGGCCCGCCTGAATGGCGAACGCCTGGTGTACACCGTCGAAGCCCGTGGCAATATCTTCCAACGCGGTCAGACGTTTGATGTAGTTTTCTAGAGATTCACGCCGGGCGCCGGGACGAGCACCGGAGATTGCATCGGCAGAGGCCACCAGAATCGCTTCCAGAGACTGTGGTTCCACTTCATGATGGTGTGAGGCGATGATGTTGACGACTTTGTCGGGCACGCTATATCGCCGGGCGATATCAGCGCCGACGATGGCATGAGGACCTTCCACTTCGTGACTCACTGCCTTGCCCAGATCATGTAAAAGTCCGCCCATCTTGGCGGCACGCACGTCACCATGTAGTTCAGCAGCCAGCAAGCCGGCTAGATGGCTGGTTTCTATGGCATGGAAATATTGGTTCTGTCCATAGCTGGTGCGGAACTTCAGACGTCCGATCAGTTTCAGTATCTCAGGGTGAAGCCCCTGGAAGCCGGTTTGGTAGGCAGCCTCATCTCCGGCCTCACGTATAACCATATCCACTTCCTGCTGTGCTTTCTCAACCTCTTTCTCGATCCGGGCAGGGTGGATGCGCCCGTCCGACACCAGTTTGGTCAGGGCTTTGCGGGCGACCTCACGGCGCACTGGATCATGGCTGGAGATGATGATGGCCTCGGGTGTATCATCCACCACAAGATCGACACCGGTGACAGCTTCGATGGCACGGATATTACGACCTTGCCGCCCGATAATGCGCCCCTTCATCTCATCAGCGGGCAATGGCACAGAGGTGATAGTACTCTCGGCAACGATGTCCGAGGAAAGTCGTTCGATAGATAGGGTGACGACCTCACGCGCTCTGCGATCGGCACTTTCTGCTATCTCAGCTTCGACCTGGCGAATGACCCTCGCCATGTCGCTGCGCGCTTCCTGTTCGACGCGGCGCAACAATTCCTCTTGTGCTTCCTCTTGAGTCATGCTGGCGATTTTTTCGAGCATGGCCTCATGTTGTTCTTCTGCTTTCAGCAGTTCGTTGTGCCGCTTATCGATCTGACTCTGGCGCTGGCCCAATTTCCGTTCGCGTTGTTCCAGGTTTTCCGAGCGAGTCTCGATTTGATCCAGACGGCGTTGAGCCCGCTCTTCCAGACGGCTCATTTCACGCCGCCTGCGATTCATTTCTGCTTCAGCGTCATTGCGGATGGCAAGGGCTTGATCTTTGGCTTCTAGCTCTATCTGCCGCGCCGTATCCCGGGCTGCGGCGACGGTGGCATCTGCCTGTTGTTGGGCCGAGGCGCCCTTGCGCTCATCCGCACGTTGCTGCAGCCTCTGGCCAATGACGACGCCCACGGCTAAGCCGATGATGGCGAGCACGATGGCTATGAGGATGGCTACGTTTTCCATTGCAACGTGTCCTTATTCAGTCTGTATAGTAGCGAGTAATTTCGGTAGATGGGTGTGTTCGATTGCCTGGCAGCCGCCCGATCGATAAGGGCGATGGCAGGTGATCCTTCACCAGGGAATTCGGTGTCATTTGGTAGGGAATAGATAAATATGATTAGGTGTCGTGTTGCGAGTTTTCGTTATGTAAACGCTGCCACAACTGGTCACTTGCGTTGCGGGCGACAGGATACGAAAAACCCCGTCGTTGCAGGTACCCAAGCATTTTGTCGTCGAAATCTTGTTGGGATAGATGGCTCCAACGGTAAGACCGCTTAAGGCCAGCTGCGAGGGCTTGGGCATCCTCGTCAAAAGCTGCGAGGGCTTGTTCGATAAGGTGACTGTCGACGCCCTTTTGCCACAACTCCTGGCGCAGGGCTCGAGAGCCACGTGGGCTGAACCGACTTCGGTTGTCGAACCACCACTGTACAAATGCCAGATCATCGATGTAACCCAACTGTTCTAGCCGGGATATAATGGTCGCCTGAGTGGTGGAGCTAAACTCTGCGCGTTCGAGATATATTTCAACTTCGTGTAGAGATCGAGGCCGATGGCCGAGATAGCGAATGGCCTTTTCGAAAGCTTTGGCTTCAGAATCAAGTTGGCGAAACTGCAGGATCTCGTCGTCGCCTAGGTGTTGGCCTATCTTCAACCTGGCAGCCTCGATATCGGTCAAAGCGAACGCATAGCTGTCATCAAGGTAGACATTCACGCGTTGCTTGTTGCGTTTCTGATATGCAAGCCGGGTAACAACGCCAGCCAAATCTCCTCCAGGAGCAAAGGGTGAAGGTTGCTACGACATGATTTGTAGCGTCCTAGGACATACGCTGACCAGAGCCAGTAGAATGAGGTGAAACGCACGGCCATCCCATGCCGATGGTTCGAGCGATCTACGGACGCACGATCTCAAACTTGCAGAGTAGACGATTCCGCAGTGAGAAAGCTACAAACAAGGTGGATGAACGGAATGGACGAACGCTGCTACAAATAGCGTCAGTTGCCCACAGGTGATTCTGCCTGCTGGGGCAGACCGCTCATAGCGCGAATTTGATTCTCGATCGTATCGAGCAACTCAGGATTCTCGCGCAGGAAGGTTTTGCAGTTTTCCCTGCCTTGGCCCAGACGTGTGTCTTCGTAGGAATAAAAAGACCCCCGCTTATCGATAGCGCCATATTCTACACCCAAATCCAGTACTTCTCCCGTGCGTGAAATACCCTCACTGAACATGATGTCAAACTCTGCAGTTTTGAAAGGAGGTGCCACTTTGTTTTTCTTCACCGACACTCGAGTGCGATTACCAATTGCTTCGCCACTCGCTTTAAGCGACTGGATCCGGCGTATGTCTAAGCGCACCGAAGCATAGAATTTGAGTGCCATGCCACCTGTCGTGGTCTCGGGATTGCCAAACATCACGCCGATTTTCTGGCGTAATTGATTGGTGAAGATCATGACCGTGTTGGTCTGTTTAATGGCGCCACTGAGTTTGCGCATTGCCTGGCTCATAAGGCGAGCCTGCAGTCCCATATGGCTATCCCCCATTTCTCCTTCGATCTCCGCCCGGGGTACAAGTGCGGCTACAGAGTCTACGACAACTACATCCATTGCTCCTGAGCGGACAAGGGCTTCTGCAATTTCCAGCGCTTGCTCGCCAGTATCCGGTTGAGAGATATAGAGATTGTCGATGTCGACACCAATGCGTTCGGCATAGGCGGGATCAAGTGCGTGTTCGACATCGATAAAAGCACAGACGCCCTCAAGCTTTTGGGCTTGGGCGATACTGTGCAGACACAGGGTTGTTTTTCCTGAGGATTCGGGGCCGTATATTTCGATAACGCGTCCGCGAGGCAAACCACCAACTCCCAGCGCCATATCAAGAGTCAGCGAACCGGTGGGAATGGTCTTCACTTTAAGGCCGGTTGCCTCTCCTAATTTCATGATAGTCCCTTCACCGAAACGTTTGGTGAGGGTTGCTACGGTACTGTCCAGCGCTTTTTGGCGGCCGTCTGATGCCATGCGATTTCCTAAATGAAAGAGAATTACATAATGAATGATTTAGTATAACCCATTCTGCTCAGAGGCCACAACCACAAGCAGATCGAATTCGCCAATAAATACGAGGCCCCTGTACTGCCATACGCAGATCAACCCAGCAGCCAACGAGATGATTGGCGCGGTATGTGAATCAACAGACGTCGTCGATGCCGAACTAAAAGAGTGTTTAGATGAATGGCCCTACAGTCGTCGTCTGCCCAAGCAGACTGATAATGATAACAGCGACAATAATCACCATCATTGGGATCATCCAATAGAGTTTCTGTTCCCAAAGGAATCTGAAAAACTCACCGATTATGTTTAGGCGCCGAATTATGCGCATGTGTAGGATTTTTCCTAGACAGTAGGCCGGACACCAACTGTACGATGGTTCCATGACAAAACGGCGGGGTTGGTTCAAAAGCACATGATAAGCATAGAGAGCTGCCCCCAAGGCGCCACCACCATCGCCGGCAGCTGGTTGGATAAAGATATTTTCGAAGGGTCCCTCTCGCTGAATCCGGCCATTGGCTACCGAATTAAGTGCCCCCCCCCTGCCATACACTGATTTGGGCTGCCTGCCTCGATATAAGCATGGCGCACCAACTTAAGGGAAATACCCGTGAATGAAAGTTGGAAGTGAGCAAAAGATAGTGCTAGATTAGGGCATAAATAGTATCCTTTCGACACTCTCAAGGCAGCCTTTTGGGAAAAACTAAGCCGGAGGATACCCAAATGACGTTTGAAACGATGTCAGTATCTTCTCAATAACTTGGGGGAACTAACCCGTCCACGAAGGTGGACGTTCGGCGTAGGTTCGTAGAACCCCGCCCTCAGAGCCCGAATTCATTCGGCGAGTGCCCCGGAATATTGAG
>PIVW01001225.1 GCA_003353825.1 Chloroflexota bacterium | reverse complement strand
ATTAGGGTGCACCACCTGCCGAGAAACCGAATATTTCTTCTGGATAATGTAGTATCGTTATCCAAAGCAGACATTTAACTGCCCCTGATAAGCAGTCGGTTCCAACCCAAACTTTTCGAAGCTGATTAATATCGAAATGACCGGAAATTGCCCAAGTACTAAACCGCTCGCGCGGTAATCCCGCATCAAGATTGTCCCTGAATTTATCTAAATTCCATTAGTCAGCAGGGCCTGTCCTGTGTTTAAGTTGTCGTTCTCACACTTCAACCCACCACACAGGAGACAGACCCATGACTAAGTGTAACAAAACCATCAGCCCTTTGCGCCAGCGTATGCTGGAAGATATGGCGATCCGGAAACTGGGACCCAAGACCCGGAAGGACTACATTCGTGCCGTGGTCAATTTCACCCGCCATCTCAAACGCTCACCCGATACCGCCACCGCCGAGGACCTGCGTGACTATCAGTTGCACATGACCCATCAGCGCGTATCCAGTTCTACCATCAATTCATCGATATCAGGACTTAAGTTCTTCTTCGATACCACATTAGATCACGTCGAACTGGTCAGGAAGTTGCGTTACATTCATGAACCCCGCAAGCTTCCCGAGATACTGAGTGTCGAAGACGTCACGCGCCTGATCCAGGCCGCGGGCTGTTTAAAGTATCAAGCTGCATTGAGCGTGGCCTATGGTGCGGGACTACGCGCGAGTGAGATCACACATCTAAAGGTTAGTGACATCGACAGCGAACGAATGATCCTGCGTATCGAACAGGGTAAAGGCGGAAGAGATCGACACGCCATGCTGTCCCCGCAGTTACTGGATATTCTCAGACGCTGGTACCGGGACGGTCAGTTGCATCGTAAGATGTTGCCCGGTGGCTGGTTGTTTCCGGGACAGAACCC
>PIVW01001224.1 GCA_003353825.1 Chloroflexota bacterium | reverse complement strand
CTGAATCAACTACCGCCAAGTCGCCGGTGCAGAGCCAACCCTCATGGAAAGCGTTTTCAGTCTCTTGCGGACGGTTCCAGTATCCAGGCGTCACAGTGTCTCCCCTGACCCAGATTTCGCCAACCTGCTCGTCATCTGGAACGACCGGCACGGCTTCCGAGTCGACTACTTTCAGATCCACGGCTACAAACGGGCGACCGGTTTTAACCTTGTAGAACATCTGTTTCTCCGGGGCCAGGTTTTGCAGATGTTCCTTCAGAATACTCAAAGTTAAATAGGGGCTGGTTTCGGTCATACCATACGTTTGAATATAGTCGCAGCCAAACGTTTCCATGATTGTGCGCACCAGTTCAGGCGCGATAGGAGCCCCCCCGCTGAGAATGACCCTGAAACTTGAGTAGTCGTATCTATCAATTTTTGGGTGCTTAACCATCAGATTCAGCATAGTCGGAATCAAATTACTAATAGTGATTTTTTCTCGTTCGATAGCGTTCATGACCGTTTCAGGGTCGAAATTCTTAACCATCACATGCCGCCCGCCAATCCAAGTGATGGCAAATATCGCCCAGGCGTCTGCCAAATGAAACATCGGGGCGATATGGCCCCATACATCGAAATCCACCAGCTTGAGTTCGGCGATGGTACCCAGAGCGTGGAGACAGATATTTCGATGGGTCAGCATCACTCCCTTGGGTTTCCCGGTGGTGCCGCTGGTATAGTATAAATGGGCTGTTTGATCCGGTGTAACCGGGGTTGGCTGGAAACCATCTGCCTGGATGTTGACGACCTCTTCATAATCGAACATCGGGAGATCCGTCGTCAGAGACGGTTGATCCCCTATACAGAGAAGACCTTGCAACGGGGGATCATTAACCAGAACATCGGCTATCTGTGGTGAAAATTACGA
>PIVW01000084.1 GCA_003353825.1 Chloroflexota bacterium | reverse complement strand
CATCCGCACCGGCACCCGCAATACCCAGATCGTCCGCCGCCGTCGAGCCCGGACCGTTGGTCACCGTCAGCGTCCCGCCGCCCTCGGTGTTGTCCAAAAGCACCAGCGACATCATGTCCTTGCCCAGAGGCTCAAGCAGCGACTAATCATTGACCGCGTCAGCAATCAGCCCACTGGCTGGACAGAACACAGCCTTGTATGTGCAGCTAGCACTGGTACTGGCGCTCCTCTCTGGGTTGATTCAGCTGATCTTGGGGGTTGCCCGATTGGGATTTGTCGTGAACATCCTCAGCCATCCCGTGATATCGGGCTTTACCAGTGCCGCCGCCATCGTCATCGCTGTCAGTCAGCTGAAGCATCTTTTAGGCATCTCTGTTCCCCGTTTCGAGCATTTTTATCAGACCCTGTATTACGCCGCTCAGCATATGTCTGAGATCAATTGGAGCACATTGGCTATCGGCGTGGGCAGTGTCGTTGTATTGATCTACTTCAAATATCAGTTGGGCGATCAACTCGAAAACCGGGGGATAGCTGAGCGCTGGGTTGTACCTTTCACCAAGAGCGCACCACTGGTTGTCGTTGTTGCGGGAGTGCTCGCCGTTCTTTTGTTCGGATTACATAAGTGGGCAGGAGTCAAAGTGGTTGGAGAGGTTCCGGCCGGCCTTCCCCCACTGACAATCCCGGTGTTCGATCCCGAACTCTGGCGCTCGTTGCTGCCGATGGCGTTGACTATCAGCCTTGTGGGGTACATGGAGAGTATTTCGGTCGCTAAATCTCTGGCCAGCAAGCGCCGCCAGAAAATCGATGCCAATCAAGAACTGGTGGGTCTAGGGGCAGCGAATCTGGGCGCGGCCTTTAGCGGAGGCTATCCGGTCACCGGTGGTATCAGTCGCTCGGTGGTGAATTTCAGCGCCGGAGCCAACACAGGTCTGGCTTCGATCATCACGGCCGGCCTGATCGCTCTCACCGTTCTCTTCCTCACCCCCTTGATCTATTTTCTCCCCAAAGCTGTGCTGGCAGCTATCATCATGGTCGCTGTCTTGGGTCTGATAGATGTTGCTACACTTCGCCATGTCTGGCACTACAACAAGGCGGATGCCGCTTCCTTGATCATCACTTTCTTCGCCGTTCTGCTCGTGAGCGTAGAGGCGGGGATCGTGATCGGCGTGATCGCCAGTTTGCTGCTCTTCTTATGGCGGACCAGTCGCCCACATGTTGCCGTCGTCGGGCGACTCGGTGATAGTGAGACTTATCGCAATGTCTTGCGTCACGAAGTCCTGACCTGCTCCAAGGTTGTTGCTATCCGAGTCGATGAAAGCCTCTATTTTGCCAATACCAGGTATTTGGAAGACACGATCCTGACGGCGATATCGGATCATCCTGAAGTCGACCACCTGGTGCTGATTGGCTCGGCCATCAACTTTATCGATTCCAGCGCTCTGGAGACCCTGGAGAGCCTGGTTGTGGAATTACGAGATGCCGGGGTAACACTCCACTTATCCGATATCAAAGGGCCGGTGCTGGATAGGCTGAAAAAGACACATTTCATTGAGCATTTGGGTGCCGAACATATCCACTTGAGCACTCACGACGCCATGATTGCCATTGGCTGCGCCTGAGTTCAAGATTTAAGCTTGGCTCGCCTCTTCGTCAGCCCATAGATCAATAACCCCACACAGGCGCCACTCAAATCGACAAAGATATCAAAAATCTCATCTGAAGCAAAGGGCCGAGCCTTGTAGGTTAGTTGCAGCGATTCCTGTAACAGAGCGACGAGAACCACCAGGCCCAGCACCGTCATGAAGAGCCTGCCATTCGTTTTCACCCAGGTTATTCTGCTGATCAAGACCGTCAGCATAAAAGCGAGTACTGCGAAAAGCAATGTATGGCTTACGACGTGCATGTAAGCGGGTGCAAAAACCCAGTTGAAGAGATCGTTGTATTGCGTTGAAAATCGTCCAAGGAGTGCCATGGGCGCCAGCATGCCCAGCAGCCAAAAGCCCAGGAATAAATATCGTTTCCGCATGATATACTTTGAACGGATTACACATTCATAAGGTTCCCAGATACCATGTCCACATCCAACCAATATCTCTACAAAATCCAACCGGTGCGACCGGCGATGCTCAGCGAAGGGGCAACCGAAGAGGAATCGGCTGTTGTCTCACAACATTTTCGATATCTACAACAATTGGCGGATCAAGGTGTGGTGTTGCTGGCCGGAAGAACTTTGACGAACAGCTACAGTGACTTTGGCGTCGTCATATTTATCGCCGAATCAGATGAAGCCGCGCAAACCGTGGTGCAAAATGATCCCGCCGTGATTAACCGGGTCATGCGCGCCGAGTTGTACCCCTACCGCATTGCTGTCACTGGCGGGATTCTGGGACCCAAGCACTGAGCCAAATCAAACTCGGAAAACTCGTCTAAAGCAGTGCATCGCCTTCAATCTCGACATCTGCCCCCGCTCCTTCCAGAATAGCGCGAAATTCCTCCTGATTAGCGCGAGCTATCCGCTCCTGAAAGTAGTGCTCAGTACGCAAGGCTGCTAGCTTCTCAGCAACGGCGACATTGATGAACTGATTGATACTTGTGCCCTCTTCTGCGGCGACTGTGCGCACTTCATTGAGGAGGGATGCTTGCAAACGCAAGGCATAGTTGCTTAGGGTTGTCATGACTCTATCCAATCTGTTCTCTCAACCGTCCATTGATCAGCTTATCCATCACGTAGTCGGCCAACCAGGGGAAGAGGCGGTTGGCGCGCCAGATGAGACGTCCGGCAGGGCTGAGCACCACAAGGCGGGAGCGACGTTCGGCAGCGCGCACGATAGCATGTGCCACTTCCTCCGTTGTCTGCGTGCCGGGTGCGCGACGCCTGGGCCCATCAACTCGGTGTAATGTCCCTTCTCGCATAATGCCCTTCTTTGCTAATTCCACACCACTGGTAAAATAGGGACAGACTGTGCTGACGCCAATACCATAAGGTTTTAGCTCGACCCGTAAGCTCTGTCCCAGGCTATTGAGTGCTGCTTTGGAGGCGGCATACGCACTGGTCGTGGCTGTGCCCACAAAGCCGGCAATGGAAGAGACGTTGACGATAACGCCCTCGCTCTCTTTAAGAAAGGGCAGGGCTGCTCGCGTGCAATAGATGACGCCAAAGAAATTGACATTGAACAACCGTTCGATGTCCCCTGGTTGCAGGTATTCGAACTTACCCGATACGACCATCCCGGCGTTATTGACCAGCACGTCGATGCCGCCGAAGTGCTCTACGGTTCGGCAAATCAATGCCTGACACTGCGCGGGATCGGCAACGTCGGCGGCGACAGGTAGTACCCGGTCGGGGCCTCCTAGTTCAACTGAGAGTCGTTTCAGGTCTTCGCTAGATCGGGCAGCAACCACAACCCGGGCACCCGACTCTCGAAATGCCGCCGCGGTTGCCCTACCGATACCCGTGGAGGCGCCGGTGACGATGACTGTTTTTCCACCAAAATCAGGCATTTCCTACTCGGCGTAGAGTCGATCCGTTATCGCCGCGGCAATAAAATCATTGAGATGCAAGCCGCCCACATAGTGCGTCCACCACTGCACCTGTACCTTCCCCCATTCGGTGAGTAGGGCAGGATGGTGATCCTCCGCTTCCGCCCTATCAGCGACTGCATTGGTAAATGCCAGTGCTCGCACGAAATCCTTGAATGTGAACGTGCGTTGTAAGTGCGCTATGCCATCTACTTCGATGATCTCCCAATCTTCAACTTGCGGATGCAGTTGCGCTATCTCTTCTGCCGTCAGAGCTTTGGACTTCTTATCATAGCCAAAGCAATGTCTGTCGGCCAGGGGAACTGGATATGTCATATTCGTACTCTCTCAGTTTCTAAAGGTATGAAGCACAACTGCTAAACCATCACCCAGTGTTATCGGCAATGAGCGCCCGACGGGCCATGCAAATAAGTAAACAAGGCGAATACTGCAAAAGAGGCCAAGTTTCCCCTTTTACCTATTCCTTGGTTTACTTATTCCTATTAGTGCACATGCCCTGAATCAAAGCCCATCGGTGGCTTCTCTGGCAGGCCGGTGCCTTGGGTCTTGATCTCACCAAAACGCTTTTCATAATTGGCAAGATTGCTGTCCAAGGCATTTAGCAACAGCTTCGCATGATAAGGGGTGAGAACGAGGCGATTTTGCACTCTGGTTTTAGGTACATTAGGCATAACATGGGCAAAATCGATTACGATTTCGTTGTAATTATGATTGATGATCGCAAAATTAACATAACTGGGTGTGAGATCGTTCGGAAGTTCGATTTTGATTTGCTTTTGTTTCTGTTGGGGTTTTTCAGACATGCTTGTCTCCCTTTAATGAGTTGATACGAAGGCTACCACTTCGTCAGCGCGCAATTCCATGCAGTTGACCCCTTGCACGACACCGTTTTTGGCGGGTACATCTTCGGCTCTAAATCGGATGATTTTCCCTAACCTCGAGATAACAAAGAGATCATCCTCGGCACGTACGATACCGACAAGCGCGTCGGTTTTTATAGTGGTTTTACCGGCCGCACCGGGCGATTTATTGGCACGAAATCCGCTCACCAGACGAAGGGTACCTTTCCCTTCAGCGCTAATGAGGGCGACCGCACTAGATTCCTGCACTGATGCTATGCCGACTACAACATCCTCTGGTTCCAGGCGCATACCCAGGCAACCACGCACAGGTACTTGTTTCTCGCTAAAGCGGATGCCGCGTCCAGAACGTGTGGCGATAAACAAATGGCTATCCCCACCTGACCAGCAAGCGGCTGCGGGCGCGCCGATTTGTCGGGTGTCGAACAATACGGTGCCCGGACGCATCGAAGCGCCGAAATTATGGCCGGCAAAACGCCGCACATGGCCTTTGTCGGTGACGAGTAGAAGATAAGACCCGGCATCTGCAGGCAGTACGGATATCAGACGCTCGTTGGACTGCAAGGCAAGACGTGCGGTTAGAGATTGGCCACGGCTCCGCACCGGTGATTCTGGTATAAGGTCCAGGTCAAATCGAAAAGCCCGTGCGTTGCTAGTAATGATTAAAAGACCGCCACTCTCGTCTGCAGTCGTCAAAAAAGCAGGAGAATCATCCCCTGGTATATCCAGATCGAAGATTCCCATGCCCCCGCGCCGCTGGCGATGGTAATAATGGCGGGGCGTACGCTTGATCAGACCCTGGTCACTAATCGTCACAACATTTTGTGTCGTCGGTGGCTCGGCGGGTTCGATGATGTCGGGTTCGGGCGTGATAGCGGTTTTACGCGGTCTGCGCAAACGCTCCACCTCGGCTTCCAGCGCTTCTATATAAATAACGATGTTGGGGTTAATTCCGTTCAGGTCGGGTCGTTCCATTTTATTTGGCTACGGTTCACTGTTTGAGATAGTATGATATTGGTAAACCGATTCTGCCTGTATAGTAAGTTGCTGTCAAGGATGCCAACAGTAGTGAGTCACCCATGTCTCATCACATCGATCAGAATAACTGTCATCGTCGGAGCTCCCTCTCCATCACTAATCTGCTCATCAGGGTGGGCGCTGAACAACTTACCGCCAAACTAACAGCATCTAAATAGATGATGAGAACACACATTTTGTGCCTTCAAATCATTGTCAGCGTTTTGCCGATATGTTAGAATTACGATCCGATCATTCATTATTATTATTGCACTGTTTAATTGCAGTAGCGCAAAAGTTACTACGGAACACTATTCCAAATGAAAATCGGCGAATAATGCCACGGTTTCAGAAACAAAAAACCAGCCAAACTGGGGATAACGGTGCAGTATTCGCACGAGCGTCCTTTCGTCTCCCTACTGCAGTAGTAGATTTTGCGGTATTGCGTTTAATTTATTCATTTATCTATTGGACTGTCCGGAACCCCAGTAATTGCGGGGCGCATTACAACCGAATAGTTTCATAAGGAGGTGTTGTGCTTGTGACCCTCGACCGGCTTTTTCGTATTCTTGGACTTATTGTTTTTGCAATTATCGGGTGGCAAGTTGGCGTTATCATTACCCAGACAACGAATCCATTTTCTGATGTCCAGTCACTCAAATATATCATCCCGCTTACGCTGTTAGGCGCGGTGATCGGGTGGCTTATCGCTCCCTGGTTGACCACCAAACCGGCGAAAGCAGCGATTCGTACGGTGCGCACGATTCCCATCGAAGAAGTGCTGGCAGGCGCTGTGGGTCTGGTATTGGGACTTATCGTGGCTGCCCTGTTAGCGATTCCGCTATCACAGTTACCCGATCCCTTTGGCTCGATCATGCCCTTTATCGCCAGCATCATCTTCGCCTATCTGGGCGCAATGATCATGGTCTTAAGACGGGACGATCTCGCCCGTCTGTTTGCGCGTATCCGACCCACAGGTGGAAAGAATAAACCTACTGCTGAAAACCTGGCTGCTGAGGAGACGCGGCCACTATTACTCGATACCAGCGTTATCATCGACGGGCGGATCGCCGACGTGGCTAAAACCAGCTTTTTGAGTGGGCCTTTACTAGTCACACGATTTGTTTTGGCCGAATTGCAATATATTGCCGATTCACCTGATCCTTTGCGCAGAGCACGTGGCCGGCGCGGGCTCGAAGTATTGGATGAATTGAAATCACAGGAAACACCCACGTTAGAGATAATCGATCTTGACCCGACCGCTACCCGTGAGGTGGATGAAAAGCTCGTCGTCCTGGCGCGCGAACATAACATGGCGATCATGACCAACGATTACAATCTGAATCGTGTTGCCGCTCTGCAAGGGCTTACGGTCTTGAACTTGAATGAATTGGCCAATGCCATGAAGGCGATTTTTTTGCCCGGAGAACAGATGCGTCTGCGGGTCATACAGGAAGGCAAGGAGCTGGAACAAGGTGTTGGCTATCTTGACGACGGCACCATGGTTGTCGTAGAAAACGGCCAACGTTATATCGGTCAGGAGATCAACCTCACCGTCACCAAAGTTTTGCAAACCAGTGCTGGCCGCATGATATTTGCTGTTCCCAATTAATCTGGCCTGGAGACTTAATACATGCCTTTACGTGTCTATAATACGCTCACACGAAAAAAAGAAATCTTCGAACCTCAAGATCCTGACGTGGTTCGGATGTATGTTTGTGGTCCCACCGTCTACGATAACGCTCACATCGGGCACGGCATGTCAGCCATAGTATTTGACATGATCCGTCGCTATCTCGAATTCAAGGGATATGACGTTCGCCATGTTATGAACTTCACCGACGTAGATGACAAAATCATCATCCGTGCCCGGGAAACAGGCCAGGACCCCTTCGAATTATCTCAAACGTACATCGACTCTTTCCGCATACATCTGCATGACTTAAACGTGCTCGCGCCCACCGAGACGCCCCAGGTCAGTACAACTATCGACGAAATCTTAAAAATGGTCGAGGCGCTAGTGGAGTCAGGTTACGCCTACGAATCGGAGCGAGACGTCTACTTTCGCGTGCGCGTAGATGACGATTATGGCAAGCTCAGTCGCCGTAAAATCGAGCAGGCAGTGGGCAGCGACCGTGAGCGATTTGGCAATGAATTGAAGGAAGATGCTGCCGACTTTGCCTTATGGAAAGGGCAAAAAACGTCTGACGAACCTGCCTGGATCAGTCCTTGGGGTATGGGTCGGCCGGGATGGCATATAGAGTGCTCAGCCATGGCGCGTCTTTATCTGGGCGATACCATTGATATCCATGGTGGCGGTAATGACCTGATCTTCCCCCACCACGAAAATGAGATCGCCCAAAGTGAGAGCTGCAATTCTGCACCACTGGCAAAATACTGGCTGCACAACGGCATGCTGCAACTACGTGGCGAAAAAATGTCGAAATCATTGGGAAACATGGTGACCATCGATGAATTCCTGGCCGAAAATGATGGTGATGTCTTTCGGTTGTTGATTTTGGGTTCGCATTACCGTAAGCCGTTAGCCTACGACGGCGAGATAGTCGAGCAGGCGAAGCGCGGCCTTGACCGCTTGCATGGCGCCCTGCGCCACGCCCTTGGTGAAATGGTCGATGGCCCGGCGGCCGATGCTCTGGGTCAGGCGCAAACAACCGCTCGAGAGCGATTTGAGGCGGCGATGGACGACGACTTCAACTCAGCAGGGGCATTGGGCCATCTGTATGATCTGGTCAAAGCCATCAACAGTGCTCGCGATGCCAGTGTTGGCGGCGAAGCCCTGGCCACTGCCCAAACTACCTTGTTGGACCTGGTCCATGTATTGGGCCTCAAGCTGGTAGAGACGACAGATGAACGCATGTCCGACGCCTCTCCCTTTGTCGATCTATTACTTGAGATTCGTTCAGAAATGCGTGCTATCAAGCAGTGGGCCTTGGCAGATAAGATCAGAGACCGTCTGGCGGAACAAGGTGTGACCTTGGAAGACAGTCGTGAAGGCACGATCTGGCGCTGGGAGCGTTGAGGATGTGATGTGTAAAACGTAATGCGTGATTGTTTGCTCAGTGAGAAGAATTCCAGATTTCACGTTTCACGTTTCACGTTAAACGGGATCATTATGGCAAAGCGCATGAAAAAGGGGAACCGCAAACCGGCGGCCGACTTACTCTACGGTCGGCAAGCCGTGCGCGAGGCGCTGAGGGCAAAACGCCGCCAGGTGCAGGTACTTTATGTGGCAAAGGGCATTAAACCCAACAACATGCTGGACGAGATCATCACCCTGACTCGGCACTTAGACAAACCGGTAGAGTCTGTCGATCGCGGCCAGCTGGATGAGTGGCTTGCACACGCCAACCATCAGAGCGTGGCGCTGCGCTCTGGTGGGTATCCGTACGCCCAACTCGACGATACCCTCGCCCTGGCTCGATCAAAAAACCAGGACCCGCTCCTACTCTTGCTCGACCGGGTGCAAGACCCTCAGAATTTGGGAACCTTGATGCGAACTGCCGAGGCTTTTGCAGTTCATGGCATTGTTTTACCCAGGCATCGGGCCGCCCACATCAGCCCCGCCGTGGTGAATACCTCTGCAGGTGCGGTCGAACACCTGTTGATCTGCCAGGAAAGCAATCTGGTAAAGACGTTACAGTGGCTCAAAGCGCAGGGAGTGTGGATCGCCGGTCTAGAAGCGAACCATACTGCGCAACCCATCGATGCCACAGATATGAAAGGCCCCTTGGGCATCGTTGTTGGATCCGAAGGTTTTGGCTTGAGTCGGTTGGTGGCCGAGACCTGTGACTGGTTGGTGTCATTGCCCATGACAGGACAGATCAATTCACTCAATGCGGCGGTGGCAGGGTCGATCTGTCTGTTTGTAGCCATGAGCCAGCGTGGAGTTCAGAAAAAATAGCGGCCGTTTTTTCATTAAGCAGCCAAAAGCGATGGCGATTTACGTGGGCCGACATCCTCGAAAACGTCCTGAAAAATGAGCAGATATGTATTGGGCCTTGATGCGCTCTGAAGAGTTCATCAGCCACTATACCAACTGTCACCCCGAATGTAAGAAAAGTTTCACTTGCTTTGACAACCTTTGCGTAGCCGATGTATAGTAGTTCTGTGTAAGCATAATAACTCTATCCGCCCCTTTCATAATTCACTCGAGGAGAAGTGCAAATGAAAATGCGTACTTTCTGGAAACTCGCCCTCCTGACCCTTGTCACCGTTTTCGTGCTGGCAGCTTGCGCGGCGCCTGCGGCGCCACAATCCGCTGCAGAACCCGCTGCTGGCGAAGAGCCAGTGAAAGCGGCATTCATCTATGTCGGCCCCATTGGTGATGGCGGTTGGACCTTTGCGCACGAACAGGGCCGACAGTATGTAGAAGCCAACGTTGATGATATTGAAACCGCTTTTCTAGAATCAGTTCCAGAAGGTGCTGATGCTGAGCGCGTCATCCGTGACTTTGCCCAAAAAGGGAATGATGTAATCTTCACAACATCATTTGGGTATATGGACGCGACCGAAGCGGTGGCAAATGAGTTCCCCGACAAAACCTTCATTCACATCTCCGGCATCAAGAACAATGATACGAACTTTGATAACTTGTTCGGACGCATGTACCAGATGAAGTATCTGGCCGGCATGGCCGCGGCAATGAAATCTGAGACCGGCGAGATCGGATATGTCGCCCCCTTCCCCATCCCGGAAGTGATCCGCCACATCAATGCTGCGGCATTAGGTGCAAAAGCAGTCAACCCTGATGCTGAAATTCAGGTCGTATGGATCAACACCTGGTTCGATCCCCCCATCGAACGTGAAGCTGCAGAGACCTTGCTGGCTGCGGGCAATGATGTAATCATTACTGGCGCCGATACGCCGGGCCCGGTACAGGCAGCCAGTGAACAAGGCAAATGGGGCATGGCCTATGATAGTAATAACGCCTGTGACAACGCCGGCGATGGCTGTTTGGGAGTCCCCCATTGGAACTGGGGTCCCTACTACCAGAAGATCATCGAAGAGGTGCGTGCAGGCACGTTTAAACCAAGTGCACCCTGGCCAGGCGCCGACGAGGGTATTATCGATTTCAAGTTTGGCCCGGCAGCTGATGAGGATATTCAAAACGCTGTCAATGAGAAAAAACAAGAAATCGTCGACGGCAGCTTCAATCCCTTTGCAGGACCGATCAATGCTCAGAGCGGTTGTGTCGGGGTTGCCGAAGGTTCTGCGATGACCGATGGCGAACTTCTGTCAATGAATTGGTTTGTACAAGGTGTTATTGGGGAAATCCCTGACGCTTCACCTCCCTGCCAATAAAGTCTTAACCTTTTCCACTTAATCAACACCCCGGTGCTTTCATTGTGCCGGGGTGTTTTCGTTTAATGCAATTGAGCCTACGCTGCATTGCATCCTGCTCCGCTTTCTGGTAATATGCACTTCATTGTTGCCGACTTCGCCAGTACCATTCTTTAAGGTCAGAAACTGTGACGTCATCGTCGCCCGCCGGCCGGACAGAAAACAATGATGGTGTCGTTGCTATGCGTGGCATTACCATGCGGTTTCCTGGTGTGCTGGCAAATGAAAATGTCGATTTTGATATAAGGCGAGGCGAGATTCACGCGCTTCTGGGAGAAAATGGGGCGGGCAAATCCACATTGATGAATGTGCTGACGGGACTTTACGCGCCGAGTGAGGGTGAGATCGAGATCAATGGCCGGGTGACAGATTTCCGGTCGCCTAAGGATGCGATTGCTGCCGGTATCGGCATGGTACATCAGCATTTCATGCTCGTCGAACCACACACCGTCACCGAGAACGTGATCCTGGGGCTCTCCGAACCACGTTTTCGCATCGATATGGCCAAAGCTGAGCAAGAAGTGCTCGACATCTCGTCACAATATGGTCTGCAGGTGGATCCAAAAGCCTACATCTGGCAGATGAGCGTTGGCGAACAGCAACGCGTCGAAGTCATCAAGGCCCTTTATCGTGGCGCTCAAATCTTGATTCTGGATGAACCGACCGCTGTACTGACCCCACAAGAGACAGAAGAACTCTTTGTAACATTGCGCAACATGGTGGATAAAGAGCACTCCATCGTCTTTATCTCTCACAAGCTGGATGAGGTAATGGCCATTGCCGATAGGGTGTCCATATTGCGGGGCGGCAAAATGGTTAGAACCGAAAACGCCGCCGACACCAACAAAGTCGAATGCGCAGAATGGATGGTGGGAAGACCCGTCCTGTTCCGTTTGAACCGGCCCGATGTCACGCCTGGTGAACAGGTGCTGCACGTCGAAAACCTTGAGGCGGAAAATAACAAAGGCCTACCCGCCCTGCAAGGTGTAAGCTTTGATGTTCGCAGACATGAGATCGTCGGAGTTGCCGGTGTTTCGGGCAACGGCCAGGTGGAGTTGGCCGAAGCGCTGAACGGGTTGCGTCCGATCACTTCGGGACATATCGAACTGCAATCACAGGATATCACCACCTTTTCTGCGCGTGATATCATCGATGCAGGGGTGGCCCATGTGCCGGAAGACCGCCATGTAGAGGGATCGGTGGGGACCATGGGCCTGACCGAGAACATCATTCTCAAGAATTACCGGCGCCCCCCCGTAGCCCGTGGCGCTCTGATCGATTGGAAGAAGGCCGCATCGTTGGCAGCAGAGTTGGTCGAACGCTTTGATGTGAAAGCACCTGGTTTGCACACGAACGCGGCATCACTTTCGGGTGGGAATCTGCAAAAACTGATCCTGGCCAGAGAGTTGAGCACCGAACCTACATTGATTGTGGCGGTGCATCCCACACAGGGCCTCGATATCGGTGCAACCGAATCGGTGCGGGAACTCCTCATCGAGCAGCGTACCCAGGGCGCCGGCGTCCTCTTGATTTCTGAGGATCTGGATGAGGTCATGCAGATATCCGATCGTATTCTCGTGCTATACGAAGGCCAGATTATGGGTGAAGTATACGCAGAGCAAGCCGACCGCGGCGAGATCGGCCTGATGATGGCCGGCCAACGTCAGAAGGTTGAGCATGCTGGGGCATAAGAGCATGATTCGCTTTCGGCTTGAACCACGTCTGAACACACCGGGTTGGGTCCCTTGGGTAACCTCGGTCGCGTCCATCGTGTTAGCGCTTTTTGTGGGTGCGATTATCATCGCCGGCCAGGGGGCAAATCCGTTTGCCGCCTATGCTGCTATGTTCGAAGGGGCCTTTGGCTCCGGCTATGGATTTTCTGAAACCCTTGTCAAGGCAATTCCCTTGATGCTGGCCGGGCTTGGCGTCGCCGTTGCTTTTCGCATGCAGCTTTGGAATATCGGCGCCGAAGGACAGATTTGGATGGGAGCCTGGGCCGCAGCAGGTATTGGTCTTTTCCTATTTACGGCCACCAATATGCCATCGTGGATCGCAATTCTATTAATGATGCTCGGTTCGATGATCGCCGGAGGATTATGGGGGGCGATTCCCGGTGCGCTCAAAGCCTATCTCAACGTCAACGAGATCCTCACTTCCTTGATGCTAACCCCGGTCGCCACCTTTTGGGTACTCTATTTCGTGGATATTGTCTGGCGTGATCCTGAGGGTATGGGCTTTCCGAATACCGCGCAGCTAGAAACATCAATCTGGTTGCCCAAACTTGGAAGCTTGCTTTTCTTCCTGCCTCCTGGGCATCGCGTCCACGGCGGCCTGATATTTGGCCTATTGGCTGCCGTCGCCCTGTGGTTTGCGCTCTCTCGCATGCGCTGGGGTTATGAAATCCGTGTCATTGGTGAGAACCAGCACGCTGCAGGATATGCAGGCATGCCCATCGCTCGCAACATTGTCCTTGTCATGTTCATTTCAGGGGCGCTGGCAGGTCTGGCTGGTATGTCAGAGGTTGCCGGCGTCGCCCATCGTTTACAACGTGGGCTCTCACCAGGGTATGGGTTTACGGCCATCATCATCGCCTGGCTGGGTAAACTGAATCCCTTCGCCATTATTTTGGTTAGCATCTTATTTGGTGGCCTGCTTGTGGCCGGCGAACAGATACAAATGGTTATGGGTCTACCCAATGCCATCTCCGGAATCCTGCAAGGTCTCATCCTGTTCTTCGTGCTCGCCGGCGATGTGCTGAGCAAATACCGTATTCGTTTAACCTGATATCATGGACCTAGCCTTTTTTGTAGCCACATTAGCAGCCGCCCTCCGAGCCGGAACCCCGGTTGTCTATGCTGCTGTCGGTGAGATCTATAGCGAACGAGCCGGCATTCTCAACCTGGGTGTAGAAGGGATGATGTTGGTGGGCGCCGTGGTTGGTTTTATCGCGGCTGTGGCTACCGGCAGCGCTGTAGTAGGTGTAATAGCAGCGATGATCGCCAGTGGCCTGCTGAGCCTCATCCATGCATTTCTTACCGTCACGCTTTATGTAGATCAAGTAGTGAGTGGCTTGGCATTAACGATTTTCGGCACCGGCCTGGCAGCGTTTTTGGGACAGGATTATGTCGGCGTTAGTGGGCCACAGTTCAGCACACTTCCGATCCCCTTTCTTAGTGAAATCCCTGTTATCGGCCCTATCTTCTTCCAGCATGATATCCTGGTCTATCTGACCTTCTTGTTGGTGCCATTTTCTGCATTCTTCATCCACAAGACACGCCCCGGCCTCAGCTTGCGCGCTGTCGGCGAAAACCCTGGCACCGCCGACGTGATGGGTGTGAGTGTGTCGCGAACTCGTTACTTGTACGTCTTCGTGGGTGGCATGCTGGCCGGAGTGGCCGGTGCAGACCTATCATTGGCGTATACTCCAGGTTGGATCGAGGGCATGACTGCCGGTCGGGGTTGGATTGCCGTCGCCCTGGTGATCTTCGCTTTTTGGCAACCATGGCGGGCGATGTTTGGGGCCTATCTCTTCGGTGGCGTACAATCTCTACAATTCAGTTTACAAACGATTGGATTGAATGTTCCAGTCTACTTCCTGGGCATGTTGCCATATCTCTTCACAATTATCGTATTGGTGATTGCTACGCGCGAACAGGTGCGGCGCCACCTCGGCTCACCAGCAGCGTTGGGGATTCCATACAAACGCGGCGAAAGGTGACCCGGGCGGGCACTGTGTCTGCACGCGCCCGGTCTTCATATTATCTGTACCGAAACTGAAGAAGCGTATGAGGAGGACTGACGATTGGTTATTGGACACCCTGTAGAGAACGAACAGCTTAGAGCTTTTGCTGCCGCACTCCCCAAAGTCGAGTTGCACGTACATCTCGAAGGCGCCATTCTTCCCCAGACCGTACTGGCACTGGCCCGGCGTCATGACATTCAGTTGCCTGCTGAGGACGAGGCAGGTTTGCGCCGCTGGTTGCGATTTACCGATTTCCAGCATTTCATCGAGATCTATGTCACGATTCAAAATCTGCTGCGCACACCAGCAGATATTGATCTTATTGTGTATGATCTTGGCAGAGAAATGAGGCGACAGCACATCCGCTATGCCGAGATCACCTTTACGCCTTATACGCACCTCTGGCAAGATAAAGGGCTTTCACCTGATAATCTAATCGAAGGCCTGGATCGTGGTCGTCTTCACGCCCAAGAGGCATTTGGCGTAGAGATGGGCTGGGTGATGGATATCCCTCGCAACTTAAGTTTTGAGGATGGCCACTATACAGGCAATGCCAGCATGCCGACCGTAGAGATGGCGCTTGCCTGGCAAGACCGAGGTGTGGTGGCATTGGGTCTGGGCGGCAACGAGGTCGGCGCCCCTCCCGAACCCTTTGCCCATGCATTTAAGTTTGCCCGCTCAGGCGGATTACGCAGTGTGCCACATGCCGGTGAGACGGTGGGGCCGGAGAGCATTTGGGGGGCATTACAAACGTTGGGGGCGGAACGCATCGGCCATGGCGTACGCTCTGTCGAAGACCCTGACCTGGTTCGATATCTGGTTGAACATCAGATACCATTAGAAGTGAACCCGACCTCCAATCTCTGTCTGGGTGTGTACCCCACCTTCGAGGCGCACCCCCTGCGCCAGTTATGGGACGCCGGCGCATACGTCACCGTAAATAGCGATGACCCGTCCCTTTTCAGCACTTCCCTGGAGAGAGAATATGGGGTCCTCGTCGATTATTTTGGCTTTGATGCACACATGTTAGAGCAGATCACACTCAATGCACTCTGTGCCAGCTTTCTGCCGCCTGAGCGCAAAGTAGAGCTAGAAACCGAGTTCAAAGTAGAGTTCGCTAGTCTACGTGAACTCTACGGTTTAACCTGAAGTCTAATAGCTTCAGGTTCGCGCCCTGTGCCATCAACTGCCTGCCATCAAACGCTTACTTGGCGGTTTGAGGTAGGGCTTCGCAAGACGGTTACTTTGAATGAAACTAAAAATCCTTCTTACAGTATTTCTTCTTGGTACTCTTCTTCCTAGGGTCTCTGGGATTTCGCGTGATACGGATTTTTCCCACACTATATCTAGGCGCTTGACACAACCAGCCAATAGGTGTGGGGGAATC
>PIVW01001223.1 GCA_003353825.1 Chloroflexota bacterium | reverse complement strand
CGGCGGCATGTACAACGACGATGAGAGCAATCCAACCCTCAGCAACGTCACCTTCACGGCTAATTCGGCAGACGATAGCGGCGGCGGCATGTACAACTCCGACAATAGCAATCCAACCCTCACCAACGTCACCTTCACGGCTAATTCGGCAGACGATAGCGGCGGCGGCATGTACAACTCCTACAATAGCAATCCAACCCTCACCAACGTCACCTTCACGGCTAATTCAGCAGGCTATCGCGGCGGCGGCATGTACAACTCCCACAATAGCAGTTCAACCCTCACCAACGTCACCTTCACGGCTAATTCATCAAGCTATCGCGGTGGCGGCATGTACAACTCCTACAATAGCAGTTCAACTCTCACAAACGTCACCTTCACGGCTAATTCGGCAGGCTATGGCGGCGGCGGCATGTACAACGACGATGAGAGCAATCCAACCCTCACAAACGTCACCTTCACGGCTAATTCGGCAGGCTATGGCGGCGGCATGTACATCTGGGATAGCAGTCCAACCCTCAGCAACGTCACCTTCACGGCTAATTCGGCACGCTCTGACGGCGGCGGCATGTACATCTGGGATAGCAGCCTGACTATTCGCAACAGTATCTTCTGGGGTACTATCGGGTCTGTTCTGTACGCTGAAGGTGACAGTCAAGTAACGATATCCGACAGCCTGGTGCAAGGTGGTTGTCCGGAGAATGTCACCTGTGATGGAGCCATGCTCGATACCGATCCGCGCTTTGTTCGTCTGCCCGACTCCGGTGACGGCGACTGGAGCACCCTGGAAGACAACGACTACGGAGATCTGCGATTGCAGGCCGGTTCTCCCGCTATTGACGCCGGTAATAACGACTGGCTGCCATCTGATTCTTCAGACCTCGACGGCGATGGCGATACCGCAGAGCC
>PIVW01000539.1 GCA_003353825.1 Chloroflexota bacterium | reverse complement strand
AAGACTGGATGCTGGATACTGGCAACCGTAGTGATGAATTGAATGCACTCTTGCAGGCGCAGGGGGAACGACACGAATGGTTGAGGACCAGTATGCAGCCCGTGATAGAGAAGGGTATTGCCTTGCAAGCGCAACGGCAAGCGCAGGACGATTTAGGCGCCCAGTCATTAGATACTGCCCAAGTCGATGAACTGCGCGCCAACCTCCATGCCCTAACCCCCGAACAGCAGGCCGGCGCGGCCAATGCCATCAGCCCAGATAGTGATGGGGATGGCTTGACGGATACTGAGGAGGTTTGGTGGTGTACGGACCCCATGAACCAGAACAGCGATGGTGATGCGAATGAGTACAGAGACGGTGACGAGGTGGATGCCCTACTCGATTTCACCCTGTCTCGCACAGTGCGCTGGAATTATGGCCCACCCTTTGGCCCACCCGCAGCCTGGCCCGATTTCAACGGGCAGGACGGGAATCCGGACACACCTGCCTGCAACGATGGCGATTTCGACACCATCCCTGATTATGCGGAGGCATACGTGGTGGGAACAAGAATTGGGACCGGAGATTCAGAAAACACAGATGGAGACAAGTTCGATGATGGGCAGGAGTTCTTTGGTACAACCTATTGCCCAGGGGGTGTTGATTCATGCGGATATGGCAGCTATCCCAGAGAGCGAGACGCTTCTCAATTTGTGAGTCCGGCGATGCCTGACTGGATCCGGCCTCCAGGAGACAGTCCCTTTGTAGCCGCCTATCCAGTCATCAATTTCCTTGTCGATCCAGATACGATTCGCGTAACCACCAAGGAGATCCACACGTTAGAGAAAACGATCACACAAGGTGACGAGATATCGACTGGATTTGCGACTACCAAGGGAAACAGCACAGCTGTGGGAACGATTGACACAAATACACATAGCACGTGGCAAGAAAACTCGACCACGGAGGGGGGGATAGAGCCTGCCACAGCGTCCGAGACTGCTTATCAGAAGTTGGACAGGGCTGATAACAATCTTGACCCATCTAACTCTTCTTTGGCTCTTGAGAGGAGCGGGCTACATGCTAGCGCAAGTTTGGCACAGTTCCAGCCAACCTTCGTCCAAAAGAACCCTTTACAAGGGCTATCGAACCATCGTTTTCTATACTCAGATGAGTTTATGAGTTTTGATATCCAAGAGTTTCTCGAAATGGTTGATGGACCACTTAAAGCTTACTCAGAGAAAGTGACCAGCAACGAAACCTGGACGGCCGCCCAAATCATAGATTATCTGGCCATGTTCTATGGCATTAACCCCCAAGTGATTCTCGTTCTGTTGGAGGCTGACAGCAATCTAGTTTCCGATAAATATGCGATCATACCTACTATCAACGGAAGTGACAGAATCTATCCGCAAGGGCCGACCTTCTACGCACATGTTGATGCTCTAGCAAGAGAAGCTTTTGACTCGTATTATCTCGTAATAAATGGGCAACCTGTCGAACGTATTGAGTTTGCGGCTGGTCAAACAGTCGAGTTGGTAAGCGAGCAAGCTCCCGGAGACATTGCCCTCAAAGTTACTTTGTCTTCAAGAATGCCCATCGAGGATTGGCAAACGTGGGTTGATGGTGACGTCGCACGCTATCTGCAACTGATGAATGAATGGTTCGGTACTCCCGATGTGACTGCCAATTCATCGTTAACTACAAGTCCCTCGCCGAGTGGTTACTTACTACCCTTTCCCGAAGGTTCTACCTGGTACTACACAGGTGGACCGCATACCTATACAGGCTCAGGCAGTCGGCCGTGGTCTTCGATCGATGTGGCCCAGAAAGTTGGAGTGCGCTGTCCAGGAGGTAGTTATGTCGAAGATGCATGGATAGTAGCTGCTCAGGATGGCACTGTGATTAGTTCGAAACAGGCGCTTGTCGTCATTGATCATGAGGATGGTTGGCGCACGTACTACTCGCATGTTGCAGCTCAAGACAAGGTAGGTAAAATACCGATAGACAAGGGGGATAGAATCGGCCATCCGTCATGTGAGATTGAGCCGGACGGGCGAACAACTGGAGTGCATCTTCACTTTGCCATTTGGAAGAATGGTACGGGATTCGTCGACATTGCAGGTTCCGAATTTTCGGGATGGAAAGTAGTAGAAGCAAAGAAACACTACAACGGTATGATGGTTCGCGAGGGGGTGTCCCGCACTGCTGATACACGGAGGCTTGATGGAATAAATGACATACTGAATTCAGGGGGCGCCAAGTCCACTCCTAAGTATGCATGCATGATAAATGAGGTATCATCGTCGGATCTTGGTCAACCATCTACACTAAGCGGCAAAAACAAGATCTCCGGTTTCTTTGAGCGTGTTGGAAAGAGGGTTGACGTGTTTTTTGGAAAGCTGTCTCGCTCTGGGAGCCTTTTTACGCAAGCCGGGAGTTCAGCGAACATACCCGGATGCGGCAGTATTATGTCCTGCGTCGACCAAGTAGGCATTCGTAGCAGCATCCCTACTAGCTTCTCCGATAGCCGGTCAGCTGGACAATGTACAAGTGACAGTTCCCCGGGCAACATGAGCGATTGGGGTGTTAGCGGTGGTGGTGCTGGTGTGACCATCAACAACAATGGCGACGGTACGTGGGATCGATTGCGGGTTTGGTCGACCACAACAACCAACGGTGAAGGCAATTCGACCAGCCATTCGGAGCTACGCACGGAAACCGAGTATTCTGAGATCACCCGATCCGAGACGAATACCATAGTCTCCAGCGAAGCATGGGCAACAGCGACGACGGTGGATCCCACTGATGCCGGCATCCTAACGTTCAACTATAACCTGCACAATACCGGCAGCGACTACGCTGTCAATATCTCCGATATGCAGGTGAATATACTCATCGGCGACTTGCCCGTAATCACCTGGGGTGCGCCGAACGAGACCGACATCTTACCTGGAACATCGATCGGCCCATTCCAAGGAGGTCCCATCACCCTCACGTTGGAGCAGTTAGCAGCTATCGACAACGGCGAACCCATCCGCATCTATCTGGCAGATTATGGCTATGATGATAATCTTTACGATGCCAATGCCTGGGGACGAAGTGTGCTCTTCCATGTCGACGATGGCCCTGAAGATGGCGATGAATTGATCGACACTTTTCTGGTCACTACCAATCTCATACTGGGTGAGACCTATCAGGATACATTGGCGCGCTACTTCCTGACCAAGACCTTCCAGGGCGAGCCTGATGATGAACGCAATGGCACCCTGACTAGCATTACCACGCCGGAATTCGATCCTTCGGGTGAGATCACCGAATGGGTCGAACATCCTGTGGGCGAACACGCCTGGTGGGAGCTATCGATATCGCTGGGCGGGGAGACTGACGGCGTCAAACACTTCAGAGATATGCCGGCTAAGCCCAAAACGGATGTCTATTTGCGGTATGTCACTGATACGGATGGCGATGGCTTCTCCGACCGGGCTGAACTGGATGCCCGCTCAGATCCCAATAATCCCGATATCCATCCTCGCCCCTTGATGGTCGTTGCCAAACATATGGTTGAGGATGGCAGCAACGCCATCGTACAGCTAGCCTTACAGAACAGTGGCAACTACGATGCCAGCAGTGTAGAAGTCTGGGCCATTGCGCCCGATGATTCCATCACCATCGACGACAAACTCATCGGTGGTGGTGGGCGTGTACGCGCGGGGCGACGGGTGGTCTTGGGCGCTCGCATTGGCGCACCCACTAT